>DAISKN010000474.1:0-5767 GCA_036820975.1 Acidobacteriota bacterium
AGGAACGGGACGTACGAAGGCTTGTCCTTGCCCGTGAGAATCGTGGCGATCCGGGTGGCGAGCCGGCCGAGAATCTGGCCGTCCGCGTCCACGACGTGCCAGCTCCGCCTCAGATCTGCTTTCTTTGGAAACGTGGTCGACATGAGCCCTCTCGAAACCCCCAGGAAATCCTGACCCGAAAAGGAAAAAAAATTTGGGCGACGCAAATCGCCCAAACGCGTAATTTAGGTCCTCTTATATAAGTTGTCAAGGGAAAACGGGCCGGAAAGGGTCCAATGGGCGGGCAGGCACTAAATGTAGGGTGGTTCCCCCACGGCTCCCCATGTGGTTGGGTTATCCCCCAGGCTTTCCAGATCCATGGGGAAAACCCTACCAGAATGACAAATCCCGCTTGACGAGGATTGCCTTCTCGCCCATAATAACCGAAAGATTCCAGTACATTTGTGGCCGTTTTTTGCTTGACAGTCCGTTTCTCCATGCTGTACGCTCATAAAGTACTTTAACTCTTCCTAGTAAGTATCCGTGACTTCAACTTGAAGTAAGGGAGCCAGATCGCATGGGTCTCTTCGGCAAGAAGAAAAATCTCGTGGGTCTCGATGTCGGTTCGAGCTCGGTGAAAGCCGTGGAGCTCAAGTCCGGCAAGGGGGACACTTTTCAGCTGACGACCATCGGGCTCGAATATCTGCCTCCGGAGGCGATCGTCGACGGGCAGATCATGGACTCGACGTCGGTGATCGACGCCATCCAGAGGCTCTTTTCCGAGTACAAGATCAAGACCACGGACGTGGCGACTTCCATCAGCGGAAGCTCGGTCATCGTAAAGAAGATCCAGCTTCCGGCCATGAGCGAGCAGGAGCTCGCCGAGTCCATTCACTGGGAAGCGGAGCAGTACATCCCGTTCGATATCCAGGAAGTCAACCTCGACTACCAGGTGCTCGACGCGAGCGCCGCGGGCGGGAACATGGATATCCTCCTGGTCGCCGCCAAGAAGGACAAGATCAACGACTACACGAGCGTCGTCACCCAGGCGGGCCGAAATCCCGTGGTGATGGACGTCGATGCCTTCGCCCTTCAGAACGCCTACGAAGTGAACTACGGCGTCGAGCCGGGGCGGGTGGTCGCCATGGTGAACATCGGCGCGAGCCAGGCGAACATCAACGTGGTCCGCGGCGAAACCTCGATCTTCACCCGGGACATCACCACCATCGGGGGAAACCAGTACACCGACGCCATCCAGAAGGACCTGAACCTGAGCTTCGAGCAGGCGGAGAACGCGAAGCAGGGGCAGGGGGAGCACGCGAACTCGATCCAGGGAATCCTCCGGTCGACCACCGAGTCGGTTCTGCTCGAGCTCCAGAAGACGTTCGACTTCTTCAAGGCCACGACCTCGGAGGACCGCATCGACCGGGTCGTCCTCTCCGGGGGAAGCGCCCGTATTCCGGGACTCTCCGAAGCGATGGGGGAGCGTTTCGACACCCGGGTCGAGATCTTCAATCCGTTCCAGAACATGTCCTACAACCCGAAGGACTTCGATGCCGAATTTCTCGAGGAAGTCGGGCCCGCCTGCGCCATCGCCGTCGGGCTCGCCATGAGAAAGAGTGGTGAGTGATGATCCGTGTAAATCTCCTGGGAACGAAGGAGGCCCCCGCGGGGGGCGGTGCGGTCATCGATTCCGGCCAGGCGGGAGGAGATCGCTCCGAGAAGAAGGGAATCTTCGTCGCCGTCGCCATCCTCGGCCTCGCGGTCGCGGCCATCGTGGTGCAGTGGCTCTCGATGACGCGCCAGCTGAGCCAGCTCGACGAGGAGATCAACCAGCTCACGGCGGAGAAGAACCGCCTCGCGCCGATCATCCTCGAGGTCCAGAAGTATCAGGCCAAGCTCGCCGAGCTCGAGGAGAAGGAAAAGCTGATCGAGCGGCTGAAGAGCGAGCGGGAAGGCCCGGTTCGGATGCTCGACGTGCTCTCGGCCGAGCTGCCGGATTTCGTCTGGCTCACCCAGCTCCAGCAGCGCGGCTCGCAGGTCACCATCGACGGCATGGCGGCCTCCTACGTGAGCATCGCGGACTACATTCGAAAGCTCGAAGACAACGAGTGGTTCCAGAACGTCGAGCTCATCGACGCCAAGGTCGACCAGCGGCAGGAGCAGGAGTTCACCCAGTTCCAGCTTCGAACCCAGATCATATCCCCCAACGCTCCACCCGCGCCGGGTGGAGCCCCGGCCGCGGGCGCTCCCGCGGGCGCCCGTTGAGGTAAGGAGGAGATAGCCATGGGTAAGATGTCGTTGGGCGCCCAAGTCGTCGTATTCGCCGTCATCGGCGTCCTTCTGTACGGAGTCTTCTGGTACTTCTTCTACTCTCCGATGCAGGTGGAGCGGGACAGCAAGACCACTCAGAAGCGGAACCTCCAGGGCGAAGTCGACAACGCGAAGACCACCGCGGCCCGACTGCCCGAGTTCCGCCGGGAGGTCGAGCGCAAGGAGGCGACCCTCCAGGCGCTCTCGCGCATCCTTCCGAGCCAGAAGGAAGTCGACGATCTGCTGCGCAAGGTCCAGCAGCTCGCCGCCGAGTCCAGTCTGGACGTGCTGCGGTTCAAGCCCGAGGCGACCAAACCGCAGAACTTCTATGCCGAGTGGCCCATCAGCCTCGAGCTCGACGGGAGCTACCACAACCTCGCCTATTTCTTCGACCGGCTGAGCCGGCTCTCCCGCATCGTCAACGTGAGCAACCTCGAAGTCGATGCCAAGCAGGAGCCGAGCATCGGTTCCACCATCCGGGCGACCTGCACCGCAACCACCTTCGTGTTCATCGAGGCGGCGTCGCCCGCTGCGGCCGCGCCCGGCCGGCCGGGTGCTCCCGGTGCTCCGGCGGCTCCGCCGCCGGCCGCACCTCCGGCGAGGTGACCGGAAGAATCGAGTCGAGGATCGTGTCCGAACGAAGAGTGAGACGTTCATAGAGATCATGCCTGGAGCGCGCGAGGTACGAGTCATGTGTTCTTCGATCCGTGAGACGAGCGCCGGACGGGGCGCGCTCGCGTTCGTCCTGCTCCTCCTAGCCGCGACCGCCGTCGCGCAGACGGAGACTCCCCAACAGCCGCCGCCCGCCGGACAGGAAGCCCAACCCGCCCCCGAGGGGCAGGCGCCCCCGGAATCGGTCCAGCCGGTGCCGGAGGGGATCGAGATCACGGAAGGCTCGGGCTTCCGCTACGAGGCCAGGGGGCGGCGCGATCCGTTCGTCAGTCTCGCCTTGGGAGTCGACGTGCTCTCGCCCGACGTCCGTCCGCCCGGCCTCGCGGGGATGCTGATTCAGGAAGTCAGTCTCCGGGGGATCGTGAAGACGGTGGACGGCTATGTCGCAATGATCCAGGGAACGGATAACAAGAGCTACTTCGCCCGTTCCGGCGAGAGGCTCTACGACGGCAACATTCAGTCCATCGACGACGCGCGGGTCGTCTTCCGACAGGAAATCAACGACCCGCTGCGCATCGAGAAATTCCAGACAGTGGAAAAAACGCTTCATCCGGTGGAGGAGGGCAAACGATGATTCCTTCGAGGTCACTTCTCCGTCTCCTGACGCTCATATCTCTAGTGGCCTTGACTCAGGTGACGGAAGTGTCGGCTCAGGTCGACGGGGCGGCGCCTCCTGGCACGGCCACGATACGCGCGGTCCGATTCCATGTCGAGCCGGGTAAGACTCGAGTCTGGTTCGAAACGGCCGGAGCCGTCCTCTACACCCATTACAGTCCGGACCCTCTCACGCTGGTGGTCGATCTCCCGGGAGTGGACATCAAGGCGCTCGCGGCCCGCACGGTCGTGGGGAGCCGCGAGGTCGAGTCGGTGCTGGCGACGAGTCTCGACGGCGTCAACGGGAAGAAGCTGTCCCGAATCGAGATCAAGCTGGCGGCGATCGCGCCCTACCAGATCTCGGGCTCGGAACAGGCTCTCAACATCGTCTTCGACGGCGGGGACGCGGCCGAGGCGACTCCCTCGAGCTCCCCCGAGACGCTGGTGGCCGAAGTGCCTCAACCCGAGGTAAAAGCGGCTTCGGTGGCGCCGGCCCCGGCGCACGAGCCGGAAGCCGGCGCCGACGAGATCCGCGAAGAGACGATTGCGCCGGCGCCGAAGTCGAGCCCGCGGGCTTCGGCCCCGTCGCATCCGGCCTCCGCCATCAACGCCATCACCCATGAGCTCATGGGGGACGTACTTCGGGTCAAGCTCTTCGCCGACGGGAGGCTCAACTACACGAGCTTCGTGCTCGATGCGCCCAAGCGGCTGGTCTTCGACTTCAACGGCGTTCTGAACGCGGTATCGAAGGCGGCCGTCACCATCGAGGAGCTGGGCGTCTCGCGCGTCCGCGTGGCCCAGTTCCGAACCGCGGAGCCCCAGATCACCCGCGTGGTCTTCGATCTGGACGAGCAGGTGACGCACCGGGCGGTGGAGGAGGACGGCGGGCTCGAGGTGGCTTTCGCCCGCTCCGAGGCGGCGTTCCAATCGCCGGCCCTCGCTTCCATGGATGACTCGACCGTCGCGGAGGCGCCTCAGAAGGGCACCATCCTCATCGAGAACTCGAATGGAACCAGCTACGAAGGCGTGGTGCAGAACGCCGCCTACACACCGTCCGACGGAGGCTCGTTCGAGCCGGTGACGCTGACGGCGCAGGACCTCTCCTCGTCGCTCGCGAACCCGATGCCTTCTCTTCCGACTCCGCCTCCGCCCGCTGAGGCGCCGGCTCCGCCCGCCGGTTCGCAGCCCGGGAGCCAGACGGTCATCCTTCCGGGATCCCAGCAGCTCGGCCAGCGCGAGTACACCGGGGATCTCATCAGCCTCGACTTCAAGGACGGCGACATCCAGGACATCTTCCGGCTGTTCGCCGACATCAGCGGCCTCAATATCGTGGTCCAACCGGGCGTGAGCGGCCGCATCACGCTGAAGCTCGTCGAGGTCCCGTGGGATCAGGCTCTCGAGCTCATCCTCAAGACGAACAAGCTCGGATACGCGGTCGAGGGCAACGTCATCCGCATCGCTCCCCTCGCGGAGCTCGCGGCCGAGGAGCAGGAAAGGCGCAAGCTCGCCGAGGAGAAGGCCCTCGCCGGCGATCTGTTCACCCAGACGCGCGTCCTTTCGTACTCGAAGGCGTCCGAGCTCATGGAGCTGCTGCAGCGGAACCTCTCCCCACGGGGAGACATCGTGGTCGACGAGCGCACCAATACCGTCATCTACACGGACCTGGCCGACCAGGTGGCGTCCATCAACCAGCTCATCGACACCCTCGACACGCCGATCCCCGGAGTCGAGATCGAGGCCCGCATCGTCGTCACCACGAGAACCTTCGCCCGGCAGCTCGGCGTGCAGTGGGGCTTCACCAGCAACCAGATCCAGACGCTCGGCAACACCACCGAGCTCGTGTTCCCGAACCGGGTCCAGCTCGACGGTCAGGCCATCGGGTCGAACGCGGACCGGCAATTCAGCTCTCCTCCACCGGAAGGCGGGCTCCTCCCACCCCAGTTCAGCGAGGGAACCGATGACGTGCAGCGCGGCTACGCGGTGAACCTCCCGTTCGCGGGAGCTCCCACCGGCGCCGTCGGTCTCTCGCTCGGGAGCATCTCCGGGGCGTTCAGCATCGACGCCGCCATCTCGGCGGCGGAACGGCGCGGCCAGGTCCGCATCATCTCCGCTCCCAAGATCATCACCCAGAACAACAAGGCGGCGGAGATCAAGCAGGGTGTGACGTTCCCCGTCCAGGTGGTCGCCAACAACACCATCACCGTCCAGT
>DAISKN010000475.1:0-4730 GCA_036820975.1 Acidobacteriota bacterium
AGTTCCGACCGGGCGGGATCTTCCCGGATGCCCAGGTGAGCCGAGAGCCGACGCTCCTGTGGGTCGTCTTCGCGCTCTTCCTCTTCGGTTTCGCGAAGAACGCGGTGATGCCGCTCCACAGCTGGCTTCCCGCCGCGATGGTGGCGCCGACTCCGGTGAGCGCGCTCCTCCACGCGGTGGCGGTGGTGAAGACCGGAGTCTTCTCGACGCTCCGGGTCATCCTGTTCGTTTTCGGTCCCGCCGCGATGCGGGACGTCGGCGCCGACGAGCTGGCGCTGGTCTTCGCCTCGGCGACGATTCTCATCGCCTCGGTCCTCGCCCTTCGCCAGGAGAATCTGAAAGCCCGGCTCGCTTTCTCGACGATCAGCCAGCTCTCGTACATCGTCCTCGGTGGAGCGCTACTGGCGCCCTCCGGAGTCCTCGGCGGCATCGCCCACATCACGAATCACGCGATAACCAAGATCACGCTCTTCTTCTGCGCGGGCTCCATTTACGCTTCGGCGCACAAGACCGAGGTCAGCCAGACGGCCGGGCTCGCCAAGAAAATGCCCTGGACCATGGCCGCGTTCACCATCGCGTCGCTGAGCCTCGTCGGGATTCCTCCGTTCTCGGGTTTCGTGTCCAAGTGGTACCTGGCGGTGGGCTCGCTCGAGCGCGGAAATCCCTGGATTCTGGCGGTGCTGCTGGCGAGCTCGCTCTTCACCGCCGCCTATCTCGGACCCATCGTGTACAAGGCCTATTTCGAAGAGGCGGAGGACGACGGGCACAACCAGGAGATCCACGAGGTCTCCTGGATCGTCGTCCCGCTGGTGCTGACCGCGCTCGCGAGCCTGATCCTGGGCCTCTTTCCGGGCCCGGTCGTCGACCTGGCAGGTAAGGTGATGCCATGAACTGGAAGCGATGGTCCTACGTAAGCCTCGCCGTCATCGCCCTCGCCGAGATTCTCGTGCCGCGTCTCTTCCCCGCGGACCACGCCCACTTCTGGTTCGAGGATCTCCCGGCCTGGGGCTCCGGCTACGGTCTGCTCTCGTGCATCCTGATCATCAAGGTGTCGAAGCTCCTGGGAAAGCTCTGGCTCATGCGCCCCGAGGACTACTATGAGCGCCATTAATATTGGCTGGGTGCATCCCGGGCTGGTCCTGATCCTGGGGGCATGGCTCATCCCCTTCCTCAAGGGATCGACCAAGCGCGCGTTCCTCGTGGTCCTGCCCGCGGCCGCTCTCGTCGCCGCCGTCATGATGAAGCCGGGGACCTACGGTGTCGTGAGATTCCTCGGACAGGAAGTCGTGTTCGGCCGCGTCGATCCGCTGAGCCTCGTCTTCTGCTACGTCTTCGCCCTGATGGCGCTCGTGGGGATGATCTACGCCCTCCACGTGGAGGACGACGCCCAGCACATGGCGGCGCTGACCTACGCCGGCTCCGCCTTGGGCGCGACTCTCGCGGGAGACTTCCTCTCGCTCTTCCTGTTCTGGGAGCTCATGGCCGTTTCCGCCGCTCTCATCGTATGGCTCCGTCGGAAGCCGGAGGCGGGCGCCGCCGGATTCCGCTACCTTCTGGTGCACGTCTTCGGCGGCCTGTGCCTGCTCGGAGGGATCGTCCTCCACTGGTCGGAGACGGGCTCGCTCGCGTTCTCCGACATGTCGCCCTATGCCGGAAGCGCCGCGTTCATCCTGATCCTCGTCGCGTTCCTTCTGAACGCCGCGGTGCCGCCCCTGGGGGCGTGGCTTCCGGACGCCTACCCCGAGGCGACGGTCACCGGCGCGGTGTTTCTGACCGCCTTTACGACGAAGTCCGCGGTCTACACGCTCATCCGGGGATTCGCTGGAACCGAGATTCTCATGTGGTGGGGCGCGGGGATGGCGGTCTACGGCGTCGTCTACGCCGTTCTCGAGAACGACGCGCGGCGCCTCCTTGCGTACCACATCATCAGCCAGGTGGGCTACATGGTGTGCGGCGTCGGAATCGGGACCGCGCTCGCGCTGAACGGGTCCTCCGCCCACGCTTTCGCGCATATCCTCTATAAGGCGGTCCTCTTCATGGGGGCGGGGGCCGTGCTCCAGACCACGGGGCTCCGGAAGCTGAGCGACATGGGCGGCCTTCACAAGACCATGCCCATCACTCTCGGCCTCTACATGGTAGGCGCCTTCGCCATCTCGGCGGTGCCGCTCTTCAGCGGCTTCGTGAGCAAATCGATGGTGGTATCCGCCGCGGGCGAGTCCCATCACGCCGGGGTCTTCCTCGTGCTCACGCTCGCTTCCGCGGGAACGTTCCTGCACACCGGGCTCAAGCTTCCGTGGTACATGTTCTTCGGAGTGGATCGCGGCGTAAAGGCAAAAGAGCCGCCGAAGAACATGCTCGTGGCCATGGGCATCGCGGCTTTCGCCTGCGTCCTCATCGGAGTTTTTCCCTCGCTTCTGTACGCGCATCTGCCGTTTCCCGCCGACTACGTCCCCTACACGGCGCGGCACGTCGTCGCAACACTCGGCCTCCTCGGCTTCACCGCCCTGGGATTCTTCCTGCTGCTGAAGCAGCTGGACCCCGAGCCCACCGTCAGTCTCGACACCGACTGGTTCTACCGCCGCGGCCTCACGGCCACGCTGCCCCTCGTCGAGGGCGCTCTCGCGCGCGTGGACTTCGTCGTCGCGCAGACTTCCGATTGGGTCGTTCGACAGGCCCTCGCCACGGGAGAGCGTCTGCGCAAGATCGACGCTCGCGTGGTAGACGCCGCGAGCCTGGGGCTCGGAAAAGCGACTCTCGCCCTCGGTCATAGCCTGAGGCTCGTGGCCGACGGCAACGCCCAACACTATGGACTGATGATGGCCGCCGGTGCGCTGGCGGCCCTGGTGATCGTGATCTTCGGCTGATAACGACGTGGACTATCCCATTCTGACGGTGACGACGTTCCTGCCGCTTCTGGGGGCGACCCTTATCTTTCTGATCGGAGACCGCCTGGCGCGCTGGATCGCTCTCGCGACCACTCTCGCGACCCTGGCCGTCTCGACACCTCTGTACCTTCATTTCGACAAGACGACGACCGCCCTCCAGTTCGTGGAATCGGCGCCCTGGATTCCTTCCTGGAACATCGCTTACGGGATGGGGGTCGACGGAATCAGCCTTCCGTTCATCTTTCTCTCCGTGGTGCTGAGCGTCCTGTGCGTGAGCGCGTCCTGGGCGGCGGTCCAGACGCGAACGCGGGATTTCTACGCCGCTCTCCTCGTCACCGAGACCGCGATGGTCGGACTGTTCGCGGTGACGAACCTCTTCCTCTTTTACATCTTCTGGGAGCTCATGATCGTTCCCATGTTCCTCCTCATCGGCGTGTGGGGAGGACCGAGCCGGGTCTACGCCTCGGTCAAATTCCTGCTGTTCACGCTCGCGGGAAGCGTCATGATGCTCGTCGGGCTCATCGTTCTGCTGTACGCGGGCGGAACACTGGACTTCCAGACGCTCGCGGGAATCAGGCTCTCCAGCGAAGCGCAGGCGTGGCTCTTCCTCGCCTTCCTCGCCGCGTTCGCGGTCAAGGTGCCGATGTTCCCGGTGCACACCTGGCTCCCCGACGCCCATACCGAAGCCCCGACCGCGGGAAGCGTGATTCTGGCGGGGATTCTGCTGAAGATGGGCGCCTACGGGTTCCTGCGGATCTCTCTCCCGATGTTCCCCGACGCCCTGCGGCTTTTCCTGGTGCCGATGCTCGCGCTTTCGGCGGTGGCCATCGTGTACGGCGCTTACGTGACGCTGGCCCAGACCGACGTGAAGCGCCTCATCGCCTACTCGAGCGTGAGCCATATGGGCTTCGTGACACTCGGGATCTTCTCCCTGAACCAGAACGGCGTCGAGGGCGCGATTCTGCAGATGGTGAACCACGGGATCATCACCGGGGCGCTCTTCCTCTGCATCGGGATGATCTACGAGAGGACCCACACCCGGGAGATCGCGGCCTACGGAGGGCTCTTCAAGGCGGCGCCGATCTATACCACGTTCCTCGCATTCTTCTGTCTCGCCGCCATCGGATTCCCCGGCCTGAACGCGTTCGTGGGAGAGTTCCTCATCATCAGCGGAGCTTTCACCAGGTGGGCGGGCCTCGGGGTGATGGCGGTCTGGGGAGTGGTCCTCGGCACGACCTACATCGTCTGGCTCTACTACCGGGTCGCTTTCGGCGACGTGAACCCGGGACTGCGCGGGCACCGACTCGACCTCAACGCCAGGGAAATCGCGACTCTGATTCCGCTGGTGGTCATGGCCCTCGTCATCGGCCTCTACCCCGAGTCGGTCCTCGGCTTCATACGGGCTCCAGTGGCGCAGCTGCTCGAGGCCATCACTTCCTCCCCCATCGAGCTTGCGAGGGGCATGTGACGGACGTGACCCTCCTCGTTCCCGAGATCGTCCTGGTGGCGACGGCGCTCGCGCTCATTCTCGCCGCGCGCCGCCTCGAGCACGCGCGAACCGCAGCGACCGCGGTCGTCCTCGCCGCGATCGCCGCCATCGGCTCCGGGTGGATGCTCTCCTCGGCCACGCCCGAAGTCGGCTTCGGCGGCACAATCGCCGGAGACGGCTACACTCGATTCTTCGACGTTCTCTTCGCAGCGACCCTGGCGATCGTCGCCCTCCTCTCCATCCGCCAGGTGGACTTCGATCGCGTTCGACCCGGCGAGTTCTACGCCCTGCTCCTGCTCGCGGCGTCCGGCATGCTGCTGGCGGCGTCGGCCCTGGACCTCCTGACCCTCTATCTC
>DAISKN010000475.1:4740-5759 GCA_036820975.1 Acidobacteriota bacterium
GGGCTCGAGCTCATGACCCTCTGCTCGTACGTCCTCGTGGGGATCACGAGAGAGAAAACGGCGTCGATCGAAGGGGCGGTCAAGTACTTCCTTCTCGGCTCGTTCGCTTCGGCCCTCTTTCTCTACGGCATCAGCCTTACCTACGGAGTCACCGGGGCGACGGGCTTCGCGTCCATCGCTTCCGCGGCAACCGAGCGGGGCCTCGCGGAAAACCCGCTGCTTCTCGCCGGGGTGGTGCTGGTCGTCGCCGGGCTCTCCTTCAAGCTCGCGGCGGTGCCGTTTCACGCCTGGGCCCCGGACGCCTACCAGGGCGCCTCCGCTCCCGTCGGGGCGTTTCTCGCCGCGGGCTCCAAGGCCGCGGGCCTCGCGGCGCTGGTTCGAGTCTGCGTCGTGGCTTTCGCCCCGGAACATCCCCTGTGGTCGAACCTGCTGGTCGCGCTCGCGGCCCTGTCCATCCTCCTCGGGAGTCTTCTCGCGCTGTCCCAGACCAACATGAAGCGGCTCCTCGCCTACTCTTCGATCTCCCACGCCGGCTATGCGCTTCTGGGACTGATATCCGGAACTCCAGCGGGCGCTTCCGCGACCATGACCTATGCCTTCGCATACGCCTTCATGACCCTGGGCGCGTTCGGTGTGGTCATCGCCCTCGGGCAGCGGGGCGAGAATCTCCCGGGCTATCATGGCCTCGCGAAAACCAGTCCCGGGACGGCGGCGCTGATGTTCCTTTTCCTGCTGTCCCTGACCGGAATCCCCCCGACGGCGGGATTCGCCGCCAAGTTCGCGGTGATCCTGAGCGTCGTCGGCGCCGGCCATATAGGGCTCGCGGTTCTCGCCGTGGTGTCGAGCGTCGTGTCCGCGTACTTTTATTTGCGGGTGGCGGTTTACATGTATATGACGGATCCGCAGGGAGCGGCCCCGGGACGTCTGCCTTCGGCGGTTTCCGTGGCGCTTCTGCTCGCGGCGTTGGTTACTATTGTCGGGGGGGTCTATCCCGACGCGATCGCCGCGTGGTCGGTGCC
>DAISKN010000476.1:0-5751 GCA_036820975.1 Acidobacteriota bacterium
ACTCGCCTCTGGTCGTCGTCTCCGAAGTCACTACCCAGGACAAGAAGTTCGTCTTCAGAAACCTAGACGGTACGCCCTTGTGGAGCCGGACCAACGTCCCGAACCGGCGCCCCCTCGGGTGAAGTAACGGCGCGTTCCCGGTTAATCGATTAGAGAACGCCTGCCTCTGCCCGAACGCCCTCGATACCGTCCGCGATCCAGGAGACGACATAGGAAGCAAGAGACGGTCTGACGAGGAGCCGGTAGGTCGGAGTCTCGTCCACCTGGCCTAAAAGCACGGGGGCTTTGGCCACGAGGGTCTGGGCGCATTGGCCGGGCCCGAAGACGCGGGGATGGAAGTCGATGGCGCAGCAGCTCGCGAGAACGTCTCGCGCCCTCGAGCCCTGGAGCTCGAAGAGGACGCGGCTCGCCGAGAGGTCGACCGCCGCCCCGTCTTCGGGCCCTATCGCTCGTTCGAGCGCCTCGAGGATCTCGGCGCGAGCGGACGGAGGACCGACCACGAGCCACTCTTCGGGTCCGAGCCAGAAGCAGTCGCCCAGAAGGGTCGCTACGAATCGATTGGGCGGGGGAAGAGCGGGGACTGAAAGGCACTTCGCCGCGCGCTCGACGGCGCCGCCTCGCGCGCGCAGGTTGATTTGAGAACGCGGTCCAAGAGGGACGAGTGCCAACTCATACATCGCGGCGTACTCCCTTCTTGTCGTAGTGCACCGGATCCACGAGCGTCACGGGGACCACCCGGTCCTCGAGGGGCGCGTACAGCCTCTCCCCGTGCCGGGCGCGCCCGCCCTTCACCATGGCGAGGCCGAACGCCCGTCCGAGGGTCTCGCTCCAGTGGCTGGTCGTGACGTGGCCTTGTATCTCCATGGGCGGCGCCGAGACGTTCGAGACCAGACCCGCCCCTTCCGGAATCACGAAGTCTGTCTCTTCGGGAAGGAACCCCACGAGCTGCGGCCGATCCGGCGCCTGGAGAGCGGGCCGCGTGAAGGAGCGCTTGCCGATGAAGTCCTTCTCTTTCGAGACCAGCCACGCGAGGCCGGCATCGTATGGCGTCGTCGTCGCCTCGGTGTCCTGTCCCACGATGATGTAGCCCTTCTCGCTCCGGAGCACCTGGAGGGCCTCGAGCCCGTAGGGCTGAATCCCGAAGGGCTCACCCGCGGACACGAGGGAGCTCCAGAGTGCGGGGCCGAGGTCCCAGGGGACACTCACTTCGAACGCCAGCTCCCCGGAGAAGCTCACGCGCGCGACCTGTGCGTCGGGGATGCCCGCGACCGTGCCGCGTCTTACGGCGAGAAACGGAAACGCTTCCTTCGCGAGCTCGAGATCGGGGGAAAGCTCCACCAGCAACTCTCGCGATCTCGGACCGACGACGGCGACGGTCGAGAGCTGCTCGGTCATGGACGTCACGAAGACGCGCCGGCCAGGCCACTCCGTCTGGAGCCACTCCTCCATCCAATCGACGACCGCGGCCGCATGACCGGTGGAGGCGGTAATGAAGAAGCGGTCGTTCCCCGTGCGCATCACGACGCCGTCGTCGAATATCGACCCATCGAGCCGGCACATCAGGCCGTAGCGGGCCTTACCCACGGGGATCGTCCCGATGGCGTTCGCGTAAAGCTGCTCGAGGAACCACACCGCGTCGGGACCGCGCACGTCGATCTTCCCGAGGGTCGAGACGTCCATGACGGCCACGGCGCCTCTGGCGGCCCGGCACTCGCGCCGGACGGCGTCCTCCATCGTCTCGCCCGGCCGCGGGTAGTGGTTGGGACGAAGCCACTGTCCGGACGGCTCGAAGACCGCGCCTTCAGCCACGTGCGCCCCGTGGATCGCGGTGGTGCGCACGGGCTCGAACCTCTCGCCGGTCGCGCGGCCGGCGAGGAGGCGAAACGAAAGGGGTTCGACGGGCGGGCGGCTTCCCGAAGCGCCGATCATATCGAGGGGACGCTCGGTCATTCGGGCGGTCAAAGCAGCCGCGTTCGTCTTCGCGCTTCGCCCCTGCTCGACTCCGGTGCCGATGACGGTGTATCGCTTGACGTGCTCGATGTGCCGGATGCCGGCTCCGACCGCCCGCTCGACCCCGAGCACGGTGCCGTCGCGGAAGAGGTCGACGAACGACCGCGACTCGTCGCCGTCCGGCGCGGGCACACGCCATAAGAGCGATGGTGCATCCTCATCGAGGGTCGCGGTGGTCGGGGGAGTCCAATCCTTCGCGCTGAAGCCCACGGCCGCGAGCGCCTCGCGGCCCGCGCGAGCGCCGTCCTCGAGGCAGTCGGCGAGGGTCGTCGCTCCGTTGGCCGCCCCCGCGATCCACTGACCCGGGATAGGCGAAGACGGTACGGGTGCGCCGAGGGTCGAGTCGTACTTCGTGGAACCTCGTCTCTGGAGATGGAGATCGAGGAAGGGCTCGAACCCTCCCGAAACCGCGAGAAGGTCCGTCTGGATCTCCTCCGCGCCCGACGGCGTCCGCACGCGTGCGGCACGAACGCGGCCCGTCCCGTCGCCGAGAGTGGTCTCGACCACCGACTCGCGCAGCACGCGAATCCCGGCCGTCGCGGCATTTTTCGGAAGCTGTCCTCGTCCGGGGGGGCGAGAGTCGATGATCCCGGCCACGTCCGCTCCAGCGGCCCGCCAAGCGAGAGCGGTCCGGTAGCCGTCGTCGGTGGCGGTGAAGACGAGCCCGCGGCCGGGGACGAGTGCGTATCTGCGCACATACGCCCGCGCGGCCGAGGCGAGCATCACCCCCGGCCGATCGTTGTCCTGAAAGACGATCGGCCGCTCGAGGGCGCCTGTCGCAATCACGATCGCTTTCGCGCGAACGTGCCAGAGCCGCTGCTCGCATCGGCCGCCGCGCACGCTCCGAGCGAGCCGGCAGCCGACTCGCTCGGCGAGGATCGCTCCGTTCTGGTCCATCATCAGCCCCGCGGTCGCTGACGCGATCACGCGGGTCTCCGGGGCCGCGGCCAGGGCCGCGAGGGATTGCTCTCTCCACTCGAGGAGCTCTTCGTCGCGGAGGAGAGAGCCTCCCACCTCGTCGTCGGCCTCGACCACGATCACCCGAGCGCCGGACGCGGAGGCGACGAGCGCCGCCGCGATCCCCGCGGGGCCGGTCCCGATCACGAGCAGGTCGCAGTGCGCGTACCGCTTCTCGAACCGGCCGCCGTCCGTCTCGCTCGCGAGAACGCCTTTCGCGTTCCGGCTCTCCACGGCAAGGCCCTCGTAGAGCGCGACCCCCGTCATGCGGACCAGGGGCTCGCTCGCGCCTCCCGAGAGAATCTGGGCGAACGCGCTCGCTTCCTCGAAGCCCGCGCTGGTGATCCCGCGGGGCCGGCCGAAGGAAGCGCTCGTTCCCACCACGTCGACCCCGGAGGCCAGGAGCGCCGAGGCCAGGGTGTCGCCCTCGAAGCCTTCGAGCTCGCGGCCGTCCCACTGGAAGTGAAGGGGACGGTCGCGCCGGATGCGGCCGCCTGCGGCGAGCCGCCTCACGGCGGCGCCTCGTCGAGCTTGCTCGTCGCCGAGATCTCGTGAGTCAGGGTGTCCCGGAGCACGAGGAACCATTGCCGGCATCCGTGGGTATGCACCCACCTCTCGGTGAAGAGGCCGGCGGGGGAGTCCCGGTAGTAGAGAAAGCGCGCCCAGGTGCGTTCGTCGGCTTCTGTCGGGATCGCGACCCCTTCGCCGCCGTAGCGGAACTCGTTCTCTTCCCGCGGCCCGCAACAGGGGCAGGTGATCAGAAGCACGGCTAGTGCGCCACCGCCGCGGCGCCGTGCTCGTCGACGAGAGCTCCGGTCTCGAAACGTTCCAGCGAGAACGGGGCGTTGAGCGCGTGGGGCTTGCCGTGAGCGAGAGTGTGCGCGTACACGAAGCCCGAAACCGGCGTTGCCTTGAAGCCTCCCGTGCCCCAGCCGCAGTTGACGAACAGGTTCTCGACGGGCGTCCGGCCGATGATGGGCGAGGCGTCGGGACTCACATCGACGATCCCCGCCCAGGTGCGGAGCATGTGGGCGCGGCTCATGATCGGGTAGAGCTCGAGCGCCGCCTGGATCTGCCATTCGAGGATGTTGAACGAGCCGCGCTGCGCGTACGAGACGTAGTTGTCGCGGGCGGCCCCCATGACCAGCCCCCCGTTTTTCGCCTGGCTCACGTAGACGTGGAGGAGTCCGGACATGACGACGCAGTTCAAAACCGCCTCGAGGCCGTCGGAGACCAGGGCCTGGAGCGGTGTGCTCTGGATGGGGAGGTCGAGCCCCGCCATTCGCGCCAGAAGCGGCGTCCGGCCCGCGCCGGCGAGCGCCACCGTTCCGGCGGCAATCGCCCCCTGCGACGTCTCGACCGCGTGGACGCGGTTGTCGACGATTCGGAACCCTGTGACCTCGCAGCCCTGGAGGAGATCGATTCCTCGGGCGCTCGCTCCCCGGGCGAGCGCGAACATCACGAGATCGTGTCGTGCGATGCCGCCACGCCGCTGGAGCGATGCCCCGACCACCGGGTAGCGCACCTGCCGCGAGATGTTCAGGATCGGGCAGAAGGCCTTGACCTCCTCGGGCTCGAGCCACTCCGCGTCGATCCCGTGGAGCCGGTTGGCGTAGACCGTTCGCCTCGTTTCGTTCGCCTCCGCCTTCGTGTGAGCGAGCGCGAGGACCCCCCGCGGGTCGAAGAGCATGTCGTAGTCGAGATCCGCCGCGAGCGTTTCCCAGAGCTTCAGGGAGAGCTCGTAGAGCGGCATGCTCTCCTCGCGCAGGTAGTTGGAACGGATGATGGTCGTGTTCCGGACGGCGTTGCCGTTGCCGAGCCAGCCGCGCTCGACGACGGCCACGTTCTGAATGCCGTGATTCTTCGCGAGGTAGTACGCGGTCGCGAGGCCGTGGAGGCCGCCCCCGACGATCACCACGTCGTAGGAGGCCTTGCGGGTGGGGTTGCGCCAGAGAAGGGCGGGGTTCTGGAACGCCGGCTCCATAGGGTCGGCGCGATTCTACTCCACGCCCTGCGTCAGAAGTCGAGGCTCTCGAGGTACCGATAGCTCTCGCGGGCGCTTTCGATCGCGGGGCCGGGGGTTTCGTCCTGCTCCACGAAGTAGTGGCGGATTCCGCCGACCTTCGCCTGGGCGAAGATTCGCTTGAAGTCCACCACTCCTTTTCCCGCCTCGGTGAAGTTCTTCTGCGGAGTCCGGTCCATGTCCTTGACGTGGACCAGGGGAAACCGCCCCGGGTACCCGCGGAAGTAGTGCAGGGGGTCGGCGCCGGCCTTGGTGATCCAGTAGAGATCCATCTCCATCTGGACCAGAGAGGAATCCGTCTCCTTCAAGAGCAGATCATAGGGAACGACGCCTTCGAGGGGGACGAACTCGAAATCGTGGCAGTGAAAGCCGAACTGAAGACCCGCGTTCTTCGCTTCTTCTCCCGCGCGGTTGAACGTCTCGATGTGCCTCTTGTAGTGGTCGAGACTCTCCCGCTCCCCGGGCGCGAGCCAGGCACAGATAACGTAGCCGACCCCGAGCACTTTCCCTGCCTCGAGAGTCTTCGCGAAGCCCGTCTCGATCTCGGGAAGGTCCACGTGCATCGCGGGTGCCTTCAGGCCGTGTCGCTCCAGGGACGCGCGCACCTCTTCGGGAGCGCGCCCGAAGAGCCCGGCGAGCTCCACCTCCCGGAACCCGACTTGGGCCACCTGCGCGAGCGTTCCTTCGAAGTCCTTCTCCAGATTCCGCCGCACGGTGTAGAGCTGGAGACCGATCGTTCGAAGCTTCTCGGCGCGCGCCGG
>DAISKN010000477.1:0-5744 GCA_036820975.1 Acidobacteriota bacterium
CTCTCGGCGCGCATCAGATCGGACTGCGCCCGCAGGACCGTGCCGATTGACGCACCCAGCCGGTCCGCCTGTACCAGGACCGAGGAGAAAGACGAGACCTCGGGGACGCCGCAGCGTTCGGCCAGGCTTCGCAGGGCATCCGATCGGGTGGTTCCCAGGCGAATCTCGCGCAGCATGAGCGAGAGCTCGTCGGCGAGCGGTCCCGCGGGGCCGCGCTCCACCACCCGCTGGAGCCCCTGGGCGAAGTCGAGGCCGGCTTCCACCACCAGGGTGAGGAGGTCGACGGAGAAGGGGAGCGCCCGCACGATGGACCGCTGCCTGCGCGCGACCATGTCCTTCAGCATGAAGTCGGGGAGGAAGGAGAATCCGATCGCCAGGAGAGCCACCATCAGAGGATGGCGGGCGAAATGGAAGATTACCGCCATCCCCAGCGGTCCGAGGATGCCGAAGACGATCTTCCAGGCAAGGAACTCGTCGGTGGTGAGCGAATCCTTGAGTCCCGCGCCCGCGATCTGTTTCGCCTTCGAGGCGCGATAGCCGGTGAGCTTGTAGTGCGACACCCAGGGGGCGATCGCCCGGAGCAGCGGCTGCATCAGCTTGAGCACCGGCGACTGCACGTCCTCGCGCCCCTCGGCGGCGTCGAGGCGCGCCAGCGCGGCCCGACGGCGGAAGTCGGGGAGGAGCGTGTACACGAGGATCGCCGCCGAGCCGAAGATGGTGGCGTAGGCGAGGACCAGGAACAGCGGGCTCATCTCTAGTTGACCCCCCAGGCATCCGACCCCTTTTCGATCTTGTCGCCGGCGATCTGGGTCGCGAGCTTGTCTCCCCAGGCGGTGATCAGGGACTCGATGTCGTCACCGGCGGCCGGATAGAGGAGGCTGAAGAAGAAGATCACCAGGGCAGTCACGAACCCCAGGATCATCACGTACTCGATCATCGCGGCCCCGGAGGAGTCCTCGACCCTGGCGCAGCGCGAGCGAAGCCAGTCGCGGAGCGAGCGCCGTGGGGCCCCAGGGGACAGATCGACGCTTTTCGGGTCAGACATCGATTTTCACCGTGTTCAAGATCATCCACATTCCCATGGCGTCCATGGCGGCGATGACCATCAGCATCAGGATTCCGAGAACGGTGGTGAAAAGGGGCTCGACCAGCGTCGGGTCGAGGAAGAAGAAGGCGATGATGAGGACCGGGGGGACGGCGCACATCAGCATTCCCTGGGTCATGCCCTCGGCGGTCATCGCCTGGATCTTGCCCTCGACCTTTTTGCGCTCGCGCACCGTATGGGCGATGACGTCGAAGACTTCCGCGAGGTTGGCCCCGGTCTCGCGGATGGTGACGATGGCGGTCACCACCATGTCGAGGTCGGGAGTTGGCACCCGCTCCGCCAGGTTCGAGAGCGCATCGTCGAACGACAGGCCCAGGCGGTTCTCCTTGATGACGATCGCGAACTCTTCGGCGATCGGAGGCTCCATCTCCTGGACCACGAGCTCCACCCCCTGCGGCAGGCTCAGGCCCGACCGGAGGGAGCTCGAGACCAGCGTCAGCGCCTCTCCGAGCTGTGCGTTGATCTGCTGGAACCGGCGCGCTCGCAGCCAGCTGATGACCCAGCGGGGAACGAGCAGGCCCAGGCCGCCGAACACGATGGCGAAGAAAACGCTGAAGTTCACGAGGAAGCCGAGAACCGACATCACCAGCACCGAGTAGGAGAGGATCTTGCGGGCGCGGTCGCGCGGCATCTCCTGGTGCATCGCCTCGAACTCCAGCTGCATCCAGCGGCTCCACTTGGTGAGGTACCGATCCCACCATTCGGAGAGGGGATTGAGAATGGAGTACGCCATGAAGGTGATCGCCGCGGCGGCGGCGAGCGCGACCAGGATTGCCATGAAGGACATGTGGTTTACGCCGTCTGATGAAGGAAGATCTCGCGAGGCACCTTGATTCCGCGCCGCGAGAGGCCCTCGATGAACTTGGGAATGACGCCGGTGGGGGCGAACTGGCCCTGCACTTTCCCTTCGGGCGTGATTCCCGTCTGTTTGAAGAGGAAGATGTCGGCGATGGTGAAGACCTCGCCCTCGCGCCCGGTGATCTCCGAGATGTGAGTGACGCGGCGGCTCCCGTCGGAGAGCCGCGACTGCTGGAAGACGAGGTCGATGGCGGAGGCGATCTGCTCGCGGATGGCCCGCGCCGGGAGATCGAGTCCCGCCATGAGGCAAAGGGTCTCCAGGCGGGAGAGCGCGTCCCGCGGCGTGTTGGCGTGGACGGTGGTGAGAGAGCCGTCGTGGCCGGTATTCATCGCCTGCAGCATGTCGAGGGCCTCGCCGGCGCGGCACTCTCCCACCACGATGCGGTCCGGTCTCATGCGAAGGGCGTTCCTCACCAGATCGCGGATGGTGACGGCGCCCTCGCCTTCGATGTTCGGAGGGCGCGACTCGAGCCTCACCACGTGCTCCTGCGGGAGCTGGAGCTCCGCGGAGTCCTCGATGGTCACGATGCGCTCGTCCTCGGGGACGAATGAGGAGAGCAGGTTGAGGAGCGTCGTCTTCCCCGAGCCGGTGCCGCCGGAGATCACGATGTTCTGCCGTGCCAGCACCGCCGCCTCGAAGAACTGCGCCATCTGGGTGGTGAAGGATCCGAAACGGATCAAGTCGGGGACTTTCAGGGGCGTCTTCGCGAACTTCCGGATGGTGACCGAGGGCCCGTCGATGGCGAGAGGGGGAATGATGGCGTTCACCCGGGATCCGTCCTCGAGGCGCGCATCCACCATCGGGGATTTCTCGTCGATCCTCCGCCCGAGCGGGTTCACGATGCGCTCGATGACCGCCCGGAGCTGGTCCTCGGTGAGGAACTTGTGCTCGGTGAGGGTGAGCTTTCCCTTGCGCTCGACGAAGACGTGGTCGATCCCGTTCACCATGATCTCGGAGACGTCGGGATCGCGGAGCAGGTCCTCGAGGGGGCCGAGCCCCAGGGCCTCGTCGAGGATCTCCTTCACCAGCCGCTTTCGAAGGTCGCGATCGGTCATTTCCTTGGCCTCCTCGTCGAGGAGGCTCACGATCTTGACCTCGGTCTTGGACCTGAGCTCGGACTTCTTCTTCCGGTCCTTGGCGAGCTCGATGTCGGCCTTCTTGAAGTCGATCTCGTCGATGAGACGCCGGTGGATCCGGATCTTGACGTCGCGGATCTCGTCGGTGCGCTCTTTGGACTCGCGAACCTCCTCCGCCGCCGGCGACGCGTCGGCCACCAGCCGCGGCTGCTTGGCCCGACGTGGCCGTGAATGGAGCTCGCCCACCAGCTGCTGGGTGAAGGCGTCGAGTGCCTTCGACACCGGATGGCGGGGGGAGGAGGAAACGAAAGGGTCCGCCATGGCGATCGACTGCTCCATCAGCTCCTCGTCGAGAGGCAGGTAGAGGGCGATCGGAAGGCCCACGCTCTCCTCGATGGTCTCGGGAGGAAAGGGCATCTTGGTGCTGTAGCGGTTCAACACCAGCCGCATCGCGTCGCGGGAGAAATGGTGGGACTGGAGATAGGTCACGGACTGCCGGCCCTGGGCGACCGACCCCACGTCGGGAGACAGGACCAGGCAGACGAGCTCGCTCAGGTCGAGGATGGGAACGACGTCCTCGGAGAGGGTCGAGGCGAGATCGATCACCACGTAGTCGTAGGCCCGCACCAGGAGGTCGGTGACCCGGGCGAGCTTCTGGGGGGTGAGCATCTTTTCGTGGAGCGCGTCCTTGGCCGCCGGAATGACCGCGATTCCCGAAGCGTGGTTCGTTACATAGCTCTTGAGGAGCGTCGGCTGCATCCGGTCGAGCAGGGGAACGATGTCGGTCAATGCCTTGGCCTGGGGGAGGCCGAGGTAGAGGGCGATGCTCCCGGGGATGGGATAGGAGACGTCGAGCAGCGCCACCGAGGCGCGGGTCTCCCGGCGGAGGGAGACCGCGAGGTTGGCGGCGATGAGGCTCGCCCCCCCTCCGCCTTTTACCGAGAACACGCTGATAGCGGCGCCGGCCATGATCTAGTGCTTCGCTCCTCGATATCGACGAGCAGTTCGAATCCCCTTTGCGTCTTTGCGCCTTTGCGTCTTTGCGTTCGAGTCATAGGAACTCGAAGCCAAACGGATTCGACGCATTTGGCTGGGGAAGAAACCGGAACGCAAAGGCGCAAGGACGCAAAGACGCAAAGAAGAAATCCAATTGCAGGGCATAAGGGGACAGGAGGAGATGGGGTGATGAAGTGTCTCTAGGTTCTGATTCATCTCCACATCTACTCCAATCTCCGTATCCCCCTTGTTCTTCACGATCCAGCTACTGCTTCTTCTTTTTCTTTTCTTCCTGCTTCGGGCTGTGCTTCTGGATCTCGTCGAACTCCTCGAAGTCGCCGGTGACTTTGTCTTTCAGGCCGCTTCCGGCTTCCGCCGCGGTCACCACTCGGGGAGTCGCGAAGACCAGCATCTCCGTCTGGTTCCGGATGAACTGCTTCGACTTGAAGAGGTTTCCCAGCACCGGAATGCTTCCGAGGCCCGGTACCTTGTCGACGTTCTGGGCGTCCGAGGCCTGGACCAGGCCGCCGAGGGTGATGCTCTCGCCCGTTTTCACGAAGACGTTGGTGGTCACCCGGTTGGTGATGAGGCCCGGGGCGCCACCCTGGGCCGCCGGCCCGCCGAGGCTCGACATCTCGACGAAGATCACCGTGTCGATGTTGTCCTGGGTATCCACCTTGGGCTCGAACTCGAGCTTCACTCCGTACTCCTTGTACTCGATCGAGATCCCGCCGCCGCCCTGGGCCACGGGGATCGGGAGCTCGCCGCCGACGAACAGCTGCGCCTTCTGGCCGCTCCTGGTGATGAGCGTCGGCTGGGCGAGGACCCGGGCCTTCCCGGTGCTGGTCATCATGTTGATCGAGGGCAGGATGTTGGAGATGACCCCGCTGATCGGACCGACGTTCGTACCCTCGAAGGGAAGGGCGGAGCTGGGGTTGATCGAGCCCGCCCATTTCACGCCGAGGCTCCGCATCATCGTCTTGTCGACTTCCATGATGGTGACGTCCAGCTGGACGGTCTTGATCGAGTCCGCCTGGGCGCGATCCATCAACTGCTGCGTCATCGGGGAGAGCTCCACAAGGCTTCGCACCTCGGGGTAGCTCTCGAGGATTTTGGCGATTCGGTCCAGATCCCGCTGGGTGAGCACCTCGCCCTCGAGCCAGACGGTGCCGCCCACTTCGCGGTACTCGACGCCCTCGATGCCGCCGAGGAGCTCTTTGAGCTCTTCGGTGATCTGCCGGGCGCCTCCCGAGGAGGGCCGCACCCGCACCAGAATCTCCCGCTGGAGGACGCCCTGCTGATCCCAGAGGCTCAACGTCGTCTCCCCGGCTTGCCTTCCGATGAGCAGCACCTCGCGCCGGCTCTCGAGAATGCGGAAGTCGACCACGTTGTCGTTCGCGAGCGCGCTCCTTCCGATGGGAAAGTCGACGCGGACGATCGTCTGGGCGCCGACCGCCACCACCTGCTGCTCCATCTGCGCCCCGGCCATCGCGGCGATCGCGAGGATCAGGAAGCTGGCGATTCGAATTCGGTTCATCATGTTCCCCCCATGCGTTGTTGCTTTCATCGAACTGTTCCGCGAATCTCCTGCCATGAAGGCGTTCGCCTCGGCACGACCTCGCCCTCCGCCACCCCGAAGACCCCTGTCGCGTTGGAGCGGGGAATCGCCGCGGTCTCGTTCTCGTCGCGGAACGAGCGAAGGGCGAGG
>DAISKN010000478.1:0-5744 GCA_036820975.1 Acidobacteriota bacterium
CATCGCGAACCGCTTCCGCGTCCATCTCCAGAAGCTCCACCCGAACCCGCACAACCCGCCGTACCTCCGCCTGCGCTGGATCGCGAACGGCGAGCAGCACGACGAGGGCTCGGACTTCTACGCCTGGGACCCGGGTCGCCGGTACCAGTGGCGCATCGAATGGGGGCCTTCGGGCGGCGCGAACCAGGCGACGGTTTACCTGGACGGCCGGCAGGTGATTACCGCCAACTACAACCGCACTTACGCGCCCGCGGAGCACTTCATCGAGCTCGGCATCGCCGAGCGCGGCGAGTCCGTGGTGGGCGTGCGGTATTCGAACTTTCGAGTCGGGAGATGAGAGCCATTCCGAGAGCCATTCCGAGAGATTGATATCGAGCCTCGGGACCGAGACGACCCCCTCGGCCCGATTCCTCCCCTGAAGTCTTGCCCCCCATCGAGACTTCAGGGGAGGCCCCCTCCCGCGATATCCTCTGGTTCCGGCGTTACGCCGGTATGGAGGCCGCCCTCGATGCCCAAGCCGCTCGCATTCGCATTCCTCGTTCTCTTCTCGACGCCCGCGTTCGCGCAGGACCAGATACCCGCGATCCTTTCCATGAGGGAGCGGGCGGAGACGGTCGACCGCTGGCTCGAGATTCGGTTCGAGACGGTGCTCCCCCGCCTCATGCGGCGGGAGAACGTCGACATGTGGGTCATCGCCGCGCGCGAGTACAACGAGGACCCGGTGATCGAGACCATGCTACCCGCCACCTGGCTCGCCGCCCGACGGAGGACGATCCTGGTTTTCTTTGATCGAGGGGATCGAGGGGACCGCGGCGAATCCCGGGGAGTCGAGAGGCTCGCCATCGCCCGCTACGACGTGGGAACGGCGATTCAGGGCACGTGGAACCCCGAGGAAGTCCCCGATCAATGGGAGCGCCTGCGCCAGGTGATCGAGGAGCGCGATCCCAAGGCCATCGCCCTCAACCGCTCGAAGACCTTCGCGCTCGCGGACGGCATGACCGACTCCGAGCTCGACTCTCTTCTCGAGGCCCTGCCGCAGAAGTACGAGGAGCGCATCGTATCGGGCGAGCGGCTCGCCATCGGCTGGCTCGAGACGCGGATCCCCGAGGAGATGCATGTCTATCCCGGAGTCGTCAAGATCGCCCGCGCGATCCTGGCCGAGGGACTGTCCGAGCGCGTGATCCAGCCGGGCGCGACCACCACCACCGACGTCGAGTGGTGGTACCGCGATCGCATCGCGGAGCTGACCCTCGACACCTGGTTCCACCCGAGCGTCTCCGTGCAGAGGGCCGACTCGCCCGGCAGCGAGAGCTTCGCATCCCGACCCGAGGAGGAGACAATACTCCCCGGCGATATCCTCCACGTCGACTTCGGCATCACTTACCTGCGGCTCAACACCGACACCCAGATGCACGCGTACGTGCTGCGGCCGGGGGAGAAGGAAGCTCCGGCGGGACTGCGCGAGGCGCTTTCCACGGGAAACCGTCTCCAGGACATACTGACTTCACAGTTCACCTCCGGCAGAACCGGGAACGAGATCCTGAAGGCCGCGCTCGAGCAGGCGAAAGCGGAGGGAATCCGGCCGAGCGTCTACACCCACCCTCTCGGCTTCCACGGCCATGCCGCGGGACCGACGATCGGACTCTGGGATCGACAGGGCGGAGTTCCGGGACCGGGAGACTATCCCCTCTTCCCCGATACCGCCCACTCCATCGAGCTCAACGCGACGGTCTCCGTTCCCGAGTGGAACGGAAAGGACGTCCGCATCATGCTCGAGGAGGACGCGTTCTTCGACGGGGAGAAGACCTGGTACATCGATCCGCGGATGGAAGAGCTCCTCCTGATCCCGCGGCCGCGCCGGTGACCGCCTTCGGGTTCTTGGTATATACTCCTAGCTGACACCTGAGAAATTGCGAGCGGGCGCCCCCGCGCCCCAGATCGGTATTGACTGGTATGACCAGCCC
Organism: Acidobacteriota bacterium; assembly: GCA_036820975.1. Lineage (GTDB taxonomy): Bacteria > Acidobacteriota > Vicinamibacteria > Marinacidobacterales > SMYC01 > DAISKN01. The sequence continues at coordinate 1,965 of DAISKN010000478.1, forward strand.
CAGTCTCGTGACCGGGAAACCGGAGCCCAAGGAAGAGCGGTCGAGCCTCGTCGTTCTCGTGGACGACGATCGAAACCTCTGCGATCTGGTGGAGCGTTTTCTCGATCGCGCGGGCCACGAAGTGAGGGTGTTCCACGACGGCGAGACCTTCCTCGCCTCTCTCGGGGCGATGATGCCCGACGTCATCTGCCTGGATTTGAGCATGCCGGGGATCGGCGGGCTCGACACCCTCGACGTCATCAAGCAGCGGCAGCGCCACCTCCCGGTCATCATCCTTACCGCCGATCACACGGTGGACAGCGTGGTCGCCGCCATGCAGCGCGGCGCCTACGACTATCTGGTGAAGCCCATCGACCGCACGAAGCTCGTCACCACCGTGGGAAACGCCGTCGAGCGGTACCAGATGTCGATGCGCCTCCACCAGCTCGAGCGCGAGGTCGGCGGCGAGGGCTACCGGAACATCGTGGGCGAGTCGCCGGCGATGAAAGAGCTCTACCGCCAGATGGATCGCGTGGCCGCGAGCGACATCACCATCCTCATCCACGGGGAGAGCGGAACAGGGAAGGAGCTCGTCGCCCAGGCGATCTACGAGGCGAGCGGCCGCAAGTCGGGGCCGTTCGTCGCCCTCAACTGCGCCGCGATTCCCGAGACCCTCCAGGAGTCGGAGATCTTCGGCCACGAGAAGGGGGCCTTCACCGGGGCCGTCGCCCGACACATCGGCAAGTTCGAGCAGGCGAACGGCGGCTGCCTCTTCATGGACGAGGTGGCCGAGCTCAGCCTGTCCCTTCAGGCAAAGCTCCTCCGCGCCATCCAGGAGAAGAGGTTCCACCGCGTCGGAGGCTCGACGCTGGTTCATTCCGATTTCAGGCTCATCGCCGCGACCCACAGGAATCTCCTGGAGATGGTCAACCGATCCCTGTTCCGCGAGGACCTCTACTTTCGCATCGCGGTCTTCGAGCTCGAGGTCCCGCCGCTTCGGGAACGGGAGGACGACGTCGTCCTTCTCGCGGAACGGTTTCTCGAACGGTACAACGCCAAGACCCCCAAGGGTCCGAAGTCGCAGCCGCGGCCGCGACTCTCGAACGACGTCATCGATCTCCTCAAGGAATACCACTGGCCGGGGAACGTCCGGGAGCTCGAGAACATCGTGCAGCGGTGCCTTCTCATCGCCAAGGAAGGCCTGATTCTCCCGGAGGACCTTCCACCCCGTCTCCGCGCCCGGGGAGGGACGGAAGAGAGCTCCGCGGCGATGGTCGATGAATTGGAGCCACGAGAGCCCCCGCGCGAGACGGCAGGTCTCGTTCCGGTGGAGCCGCCGCCGCGTCGAGAGGCGGCCGATCCGCCGCGGCGGTCGAGCCGGCTTGAGACTCTCGATCTGCAGGAGCTCGAGCGCCGCGCCATACAGCAGGCCATGGAGGAGGCGGGCGGCAACCTCTCTCAGGTAGTGCGCCTCCTGGGCATCGGTAGAACCACTCTCTATCGAAAGCTCAAGTCCCACCGCCTTCGCGAGTAGCAGAGACCGGGAAGAGTGTAAGAAGGGGGATGTGGAGACAGGAGGAGATGGGGAGATGAACCAATACTCATTGGCCCGATTCATCTCTCAATCTCGTCTTTGGGCCTTTGCGCCTTTGCGCTCGAGTCCCCTCTTGCCGTGACCGACGCCTCCGGTCCCTCCGAAGTCGACATACCGCTCGATCCCGAGGCGCTCCGGGCACTCGTCGAGAGCGAACGCCGCTACCGCGAGATGGTGGAGCACGGCGGCGCCTTCATCTGCACCCACGACATGAAGGGGATCGTCCTCTCGGTGAACCGCGCGGCTGCCGAGAGCCTCGGCTACAGCCCCGAGGAGATGACGGGGCAGAGCCTCCGCGATTTCCTCGAAGAGGGAACGGAGGCGGCGTTCGACACGTATCTCGCCGAGATCGCGACCACCCCCATGGTCAGCGGGCTCATGAGCGTCAAGACCCGCGAGGGCAAGATCCGCACCTGGGCCTACCACAACTCCCGCTACCAGGAGCCGGGACAGGAGCCGTCGGTGCTCGGTCACGCCCAGGACGTCACCGAGATGAAGGATCTCGAGGAGACGCTGAAGCTGACCCAGTTTTCCGTCGACCGGGCCGCCGACGCCGTCTTCTGGATCGCGAAAGACGGCGGGCTCCGCTACGTGAACGACGCAGCATGCTACTACCTCGGCTACTCGCGGGAGGAGCTCCTCGGGCTCTCGATCTACGACATCGACGTGACCCTCGACCGCGCGGATTGGCCGGCGCACTGGGAGCAGGTGCAGAAGCTCGAGAGAGTCACGAACGAGACCCTCTACCGCGCGCGCACCGGCCGGCACTTCCCGGTGGAAGTGACCGTGAACTTTCTGAGCTTCCGCGGCCAGGAGTACCACTGCGTCTTCGCCCGCGAGATCTCGTGGCGGAGGGAAGCGGAAGACGCGATCAACGCCACCACCGCCAGGCTCGAAGGCCTCATCGAGAACCTTCCCGTCGGCATCCTCTTCGAGGACGACCAGCACAAGGTGGTGCTCGCGAACCAGACGCTCTGCCAGATGCTCGACATCCCCGTGCCTCCGCGGGCGCTCGGGGGCGCCGACTCCCGCACGCTCCTGGAACAGTCGAAGCATCTGTTTCCCGCTCCCGAGCGCTTCGTCGAAAGGGTCGAGCAGATCCTGAAAACCCACACCCTGGTCCGAGGCGAAGAGCTCAGCCTCGAGGACGGGAAGGTCTTCGCCCGCGACTACGTCCCCATCGTCCACCAGAACTATCGCGCTCACCTGTGGCAGTTCCGGGACATCACCGAGCGCAAGCAGGCCGAGGCCGAGATCCTGAAGGCGAAGTTCGAGGCCGAGAAGGCGAACAACGCGAAGAGCAGCTTCCTGGCGATGATGAGCCACGAGCTGCGGACGCCGCTCAACGCAATCCTGGGAATGACGGAGCTTTCGCTCGAGACCGAGCTCGGCGCCGAACAGCGGGAGTTCCTCCGGACGATACAGACGAACTCCGAGAACCTGCTCCGGCTCATCGACGACGTCCTCGATCTCTCGAAGATCGAGGCGGACCGCATGGACATCGACGAGATTCCCTACGACCTCCGGGAGCTGGTGGAGGAGGTCGCGGAATCGCTCAACGTGCGCGCGGTGATGAAGGACGTGGACCTGGTCCTCGACGTCGACCCCCACCTGCCGGCGGAGGCGGTGGGCGACCCGAAGCGCGTGCGCCAGGTTCTCGTGAACCTCGTGGGAAACGCCATCAAGTTCACGGAAAAAGGGTACGTCTCGATCTCCGTCGAGGTCGAGGACTGGAAGCCCGGCGACCGGCTCGCCCTCGCGATCGCCGTCAAGGACAGCGGGATCGGCATACCCGCCGACAAGCAGCGGGACCTCTTCACCCGGTTCTACCAGGCGGAGGACTCGACCACGCGGCGATTCGGAGGCACGGGGCTCGGCCTCAGTATCTCCCGATCGCTCGTCGAGCTCATGGGAGGAAGGATCGATTTCGTCAGCGAGGAAGGAAAGGGAAGCACCTTCCGCGTGAGCTTGACGACGACCGTTCCCCAGAACGTCGAGCCCAACAGCGCGCGCCACCGGGCCCAGTTCCGCGACAAGCGCGCCAGGATCCTGCTTTCCGTAGGATGCGAGGCGCTTCGGCGCTCTCTCGGCCGGATCCTCAAGGCCTGGGGGTTCGAGGTCGAGATCGCGTCCAGTCCGGAGGAGCTCGAGGCGATGATCTCGACCGAGAGCTCGGAGACGACGATTACCCTTCTCGAGCAGCGGAA
>DAISKN010000479.1:0-5743 GCA_036820975.1 Acidobacteriota bacterium
GTTTCTCGATTCCATCGAGGAGACCATCGAGATCGCGGAGCGGACGGGGGTTACGACGGTCGCCACGCACGCCAAGGCGCGCGGAGCGGACTACTGGGGCTCGAGCCGGGCCGCGGTCCAGCTCATCGCCCGGGCGCGCGCCCGCGGCGTACGCATCTTCGCCGACCACTATCCCTACAACACCACCGGAAGCGACGGCGGGACCCGCCTCATCCCGGCCTGGGTGCGGGAGGAGAACGAGAACCTCACGTGGGTCCAGGCGCTCGACGCCGTCCTCTCGGATCCCGGGAAGGCGGCGGCCCTGCGGACCGACGTGCTCCACGAGGTGAACCGCCGCGGGGGCGCCGAGAACATCGTGGTCATGGAGTTTCCCGAAGAGAGCTATGTGGGCAAGAGCTTCCTCGAGCTGATGCGGGAGCTCGACCTGGACGCGCTCGAGCTCGCGATCCATCTGCAGCGAAAGGGAGACCCGGGTCAGCGCGGCGGCGCCCGGCTGCGCGGCTACTCGCTCTCGGAGATCGACGTCGAGATCTACGCCGCCGAGCCCTGGATGGCCACGGCTTCCGACGCCGGCATCGCCCTTCCCGAAGACGGCTTCGTGCACGCGCGGTACTACGGCACGTTTCCCCGGAAACTTCGCTGGTACGCGATGGAGCGCGAGAAGCTCTCGATCGAGGACGCCATCCGGTCGTCGACCTCTCTTCCCGCCCAGATCCTCGGTTTCAGAAATCGCGGACTGGTGCGCGAGGGATTCCACGCGGACATCGCCGTCCTGGATCTACCGCGGATCAAGGACGCTGCGACGTTCTTCGAGCCACACCGCTACGCCGAGGGGGTGGTGCACGTCCTCGTTGGCGGAACCCCGGTGGTCGAGAAGGGAACGCTCACCTGGGCCCTCCCAGGGAAGGTCATCACTCCCGAGGAAGGGCGAAAGCCTCCGTTCGCTCCCGCCGCCACGAATTGAAGAAGGAGACAGTCGACGCGCTGCTCGCCGTGAACCGGCGCTTCTACCAGGAGCGCGCCTCCGAGTTCAGCCGCTCCCGGGAGCGGCCCTGGTCGGGCTGGGGAGAAATCCTCGCGCGCGCTGGAGCCCTCCTCCCCGAGCGCCCTCGCGTTCTCGACGTCGGCTGCGGAAACGGCCGATTCGCCCGGTTTCTTCAGGAGCGGCTCGGGAGAGCTTTCGACTATTGCGGGGTCGACGAGAGTCCCCTCGGCCTCGCCGAGGCGAGAAGACGGCTTCCCATTCGAGAAGGCACGGTCTTCGTCGAGGCCGACGTCCTGGAGGGGCCCCTACCCGAGGGAGAGTTCGATCTGGTCGTGCTCTTCGGCGTGCTCCACCACGTCCCCGGAAGGGAGAACCGACTCCGTCTCCTGACGCGGCTCTCGACTCTTCTCGCCCAGGGCGGTCTGCTGGCGTTCTCCGTATGGAGCTTCGATCGCTACGAACGTTTCCTGAGAAAGATCGTTCGGTGGGACGAGTTCTCGGCTCGTACGGGCATCGAGATCGATCTTTCGGACCTCGAGCCCGGCGACCATATCCTGACCTGGGGAGGCACGCCTCCCGCGTACCGCTACTGCCACGCGATGAGCGACGAGGAGGAGGAACGGCTCGCCGCCGCACTCGCCCTCGATCTCGTGGCGAAATTCGACGCCGTCGCCGAGCCGAATCGCTACGACGTCTTGCGCTACCCCAACATCGTCGAATGAATGGGATGGCATTCGTAGGGGAAAGGTGCTCGGCCGCCGCAGGTCTTGTTCGCGAGAAGATCGAGGTTCCTTTCCAATGACCCGCGGCTCGGGATGATCAACTTCACCATGGACCCGGCGGTGGCGACGGGCTCCTGCCAGGTTTCGCTTCTCCCGTTGGACGTGCTACGGTCTCGGCGACGGGCATGCGAGTCTTCGTTTCTTACTCCTCCCAGGACCGCGCGAAAGCGGAGGACGTCGCTCTCGCCCTCGAAGGCGCGGGCCACGACGTGTTCTTCGACCGCACCGATTTGGACGGCGGGGACGATTACCACGGGACGATCCGCGATCGCATCCGGGACGCCGAGCGGTTCGTCTTTCTCATCACCCCGGCTTCGGTACGCGAGGGCGCCTACACTCTCACCGAGCTCCGCATGGCCCGCGAGAAGTGGGCCCATCCGAAGGGTCGGGTGATCCCGGTCATGCTCGAGCGCACGCCGCTCTCGGCCGTTCCCGCCTACCTGCGAGGGGTGACGATCTTCGAGCCCGAGGGCAACGTCGCGGCCGAGGTCGCGGCGCAGCTCGCAAGGGAGCCGAGCCGCCGCGGGAAGTGGATGGCGATCGCCGGCGCCGTCGGCCTGGTCCTCGCAGGGCTTGCGATCGCGGGCATCTGGGCGCGCCCGGATCGCGAGCCGAGGTGGCCCGTCGCCGAGAGCGAGTTCTCGACGCATCACGCGTACTCCGCCGAAGAAGTCGAGCGTGTGGCCTACGAGCTGGACCCCACCCACGAGCTGGCGGCGGCGGGTGAGAAGCTTCTCTCGGTAGAGCGCGTGGCCTTCGGCCGGCTCGAGGCGGGAGATCCCGCCGTCGGCATCGCCGTCGTCCTGAGGAACGAGACCCGCCGGCCGATCCAGGTCGACGTGAGCGAGCGGTTCTTCCAGCTCGAAGACGATCGCGGCCGCCCTGCGGCCATGGTGTTCTTCTGCTGCCGCACCCGAGCGGGAGACCTCCTCGCACGAGGAGAGAGGCGCGAGATCCGGCTCATCTTCCGGGCCGCGCCCGGCTGGCAGGGCAAGGAAACGCGCGCCCACCGGATCTATTTCAAAGTCCGCGGGCTCCTGCCGATCACGAGCGCCACTTGGGCGTTCTCTCCTCTGGCTACTGCGGCAGACTGACGAAGAAACCTCGGTCGCGTGACCGAGAGGTTCCGATTCTTTCTCCTCCGGGAAGCTTCTCTCGTTCGATTTTCGTCTTTCTTTCCCGAGGCCGCGGCGCGGCTGGAACTCGCGACCCTCCGCTTCGTCGAAAAGGAAGCGTTTCGCTCGACGTTCCCGAAAGATCGTTCCCTGGGACGAGTCCTGAGGCGGTGGGATGGTGCCCCGTGGGCGCCGCTCCGTTGCCGAGATTCAGCCCCGGGTGGCTCAGCCGGCGACGCCGCCACCGTCGACTACGAGTGCCGTACCGGTCACGAAGGAAGACTCGTCGGAGGCCAGGTAGAGCACTGCGTCGGCGATTTCCTCGGGGGTACCGATACGACCGAGAGGCCGTTTTGCGGCTCCGGCGGCATAATCGTCCCACGGCATGCCACGCTTGGCGGCGTCGTCGGGAAGCATGGGCGTCATCACGTCACCGGGACACACGCAGTTGACGCGAATCCCTTGCGGACCGTGATCGATCGCCATAGCTTTGGCCATGACGATCAATCCACCCTTGGCCGCGCAATATGCCGCCGCCTTGTCGCCCCCTTGGATTCCCCAGCCCGAGCTCATGTGAATGATCGAGCCACCGCGGCGCTCGATCATCGACGGCAGCACATACTTCGACATCAAGAAGGCGCCCTTCAGGCTGGAATCGATGGTCTCGTCCCACTCCTCCTCGGTGCAGTCCGGAACGGTCTTGGGATGGAATACGCCGGCATTGTTGAACAGCACGTCGATCCTGCCGAATCGCTCGAGCGTCTGCTCGGCGGCCTGACGACAATCCTTCGCCAGGCGCACATCAGACCGGATGAACAGGGCCTCCCCACCCTTTGCCACGATTGCCTGAAGAACCTGCTCGCCACGCTCCAGGTTGCGCCCGGTGATCACGACCGCTGCACCCTCCGCTGCGAATCGAAGGGCTGTCGCAGTGCCGATTCCCGAGGTTCCGCCGGTTATCAGGGTGACTTTACTTTCGAGTCTCATTCGCCGAATCCCCCATATTTGCTATTCATGAGCCCACTGGCTGCACAGTCCTCCCGTGGTCTCCGCACCATCCATGACGTAGACCTGGCCGGTAGCGAACGCGGCGTCGTCGGACGCGAGGAACGCGAACAACGCGGCAATTTCTTCGGGTTTCGCATGTCGTCCCATCGGGATCTTGCGGTTGACCGCGTCCAGCATTTCGTCCGTGTATTCGGCGCGTTGCATCGGCGTCAGCACGTAGCCGGGGGAAATTGCGTTCACGCGGACGATCGGAGCGAGCTCGAGAGCCATCGCCAGGGTGAGCGCAATTACACCGCCTTTGCTCGCACTGTAATCCGCGTAATGCGGGTATCCAGTATTTCCTGCCGTCGAGGCGGTGTTGAGAATCACGCCGGAGCCCTTATCCACCATATGCCGCGCGGCTTCCTGCGCAACGTTGAATATGCCGGTGAGATTCACCCCTAATACGGCATTCCATTCCTCGCTCGTGATGTTCAGGAAGTCGTGCCGAATGCTGATACCGGCGTTGTTGATCAGCACGTCAACCGAGCCCATGCAATCAAGCGCCTCTTGAAAAGCCCTGCGCACCTGCTCCATGGCTGACACGTCAGCGTTGATTACCGCGGCCAGGTCGGGCAGTTCCCCGACAACCCGCGCTCGTGCATCCGAATCCCGATCGAGGACGCAAACGGCGCAGCCCTCTTCGAGAAAACGCGCCGCGGTGGCCTGACCTATGCCGCTCGCGCCGCCTGTCACCAATACGTTCTTCCCCTTCAAGCCGCGCATGAGTCGCCTCCTGTAAGTCTGGCCGAAAAGATGCACCGGCCCAGCGATGCACGGAGAAGACTAATTGATGGGGACAAGAACGGGAAACCAAGTCTCCGACGGGCATGGAGATCGATCTATGTTCGACTCGGCGGCCCCTTCGGGTTACCGTCGATGACCGTCGCCGGGACCGTGATTCATGAAGACGTTGTCCTGCCCCAGGTCGTTCACGGTTCCGCTCCACCCGATGAAACGATTGCGTCGAGTGTTGGCGTCGAAGAACACGTGGACGCCAGGGCCGTACACCGACGAATCGCGCGGGGTGAATCGCGAGATATGGTTGCCCACGAACCGGTTCTCCGTCGCCTCGAGCTCAGGCTCATAGAAGTTCGCGACCAGCCCGAGTGCGTAGGCTGCGCTCCCCTCGACCCGATTGGAAGCGAAGAGGTTTCGCGACCCGGCCCCGAACAGCGAGATCGCTCCCCAGTCCGAGCCGTCCATCACCACGAGATTGCTGGTCACCACGGAGTCGTTGATGCCGACTTCCCCGTCGTCGGCCCAAAGGTAGATGCCGTCCGGGTTGGTGCCCGGGGCGACCACGGCGTTCCCCTCGATCAGGTATCGATGGTTCGCCTGGGCGGATATACCCACGACGCCATCCGGGCGCAGCCCCACCCGGTTGCCGGAGATACGCACGAAGTCGCTGCCCGCGAAATACACGAGGATGCCGACGTCCACGCCGGAGACGCTGTTGCGTGCGATGTCGCCGCGCTGATGCAGATCCGCGATCGAGATCCCTTCCCATATCTCGCTGGCCGGATCGAGGCCATTGTCGAGCTCGTAGCCGCGCTCCTCCACGTCCCAGCGGCCGGAGGTAAATCGGACCCGGTTGTCGCTCACCTCCACCGGGCCGGCCGGGCCGTCGGTCACGGCCGCCAGCGCGTACCAATAGAAGCTATACGCCGGCTGGACGTCGCGAAATTCGTTGCCGCGGATCATGATAGACGGGTGCAGCCGCCGGGCGCGCACCAAGTCACGCACCTCGGCGAGCGAGCCGAGCTGGGTGGTGTAGATCGACTGCAGCGCCGATTCCGTGAAGTGTATGCCCT
>DAISKN010000480.1:0-5739 GCA_036820975.1 Acidobacteriota bacterium
GAGACCGCCCTCGACGTACATCCGGTCGATGTCGCGCGCCGCCTCGAGGAGAGTCGACCAGCGCGAGCTCGCGTGCTGCAGCACCGCTGGAGTCACGGTGCTCTCGATGAAATTGCGGATCGAGGCCCTCTCGAACCACGCCACTCCGGGGTAGAAAATCGCGACCGAGGTGAGGAGAAGAGTCACAGGCGCGCGGATGCCGACGCGCTTTGCTCGAGTTCCGCTGAGCGCCAGGATGTGGAGGGTGACGAGCGGAACCGCGGCGAGCAGGACCGTGTCGCCGTAGCCGTGAGGCGAGAGGGCGCCGTAGGCCGCGGCGACGAGAGCGGCATCGACGGAGACGGCACCGAGGAAAGTGCGGCGCGAAGGGGCGATTCCACCCGAAGGACTCAGCACTCGATGGCCCGCGAGAGCCGCGGCGAAGAAGAGCGCCACGAGGCCGAGCTGCACCGTCAGCCGGGGGATATCGGCGCCGGAGAACGAGACCTCGGAGAGCGCGAGGCTCGAGTTGACCCAGCTGTCGAGCACCACGGTATGGACCCCGACGAACGCGGCGAGCGCGAGTGCGGGGGCGATCGCCTTTACGAAACCGCCCGGTCGCCAGTTGGATCGAACGAGGATCCAGAAGGAGAGGAGGAGCGTCGCCATGGTGACGAGAAACTCCGCCGGGGACCGGGCGAGGCCGAAGAACAGAGAGGACGCGTAGTAGGCGGGATTGTCGAGGTCGAGACCGAAGCCGAGAGGCAGGCCGGACGCGCGGAGGACCAGGCGGAAGGAGAGGATTGCGGCCACGAGGGCCGCCGGCCCCGGACGAATTCCGGCGAAAGCGACGAGCGCTACTCCGGCCGCCAGCACGAGCAGAGCCGCGACATCGAGAGCCAGGCTTCGGCGGCGCTCGAGTCTAGCCGGCTCGGGGGCGTCTCCGGCGAGAGACGCGATCCCGAGGAGATCCCCGGCGGAGGAGCGAAGTCCGAAGAAGAGCCGCGGGCTCTCCTCGGGGCCGGCCCAGTAGGGATCTCCGAGGGTCTCGAAGACCTCGCCTTGAGCGCTCTCCTCGTCGTCGGACGAGAAGAAATGGACGTCGAGACTTCGCCCTGCCCAGGTGGAGAGCGCGTCGTAGTCTTGAAGGTAACGGTTCTCGAGCCTGCGGTCTGCCGTGAGAGGAACCTCGACCGACACGAATCCCTCTTTCCCGGCAAGCGGGTGAACCGCGACGAGAGAAATCCCCGCCGTCCGCCGCCTCACGGCCACCTCCGCCCCCGGAACGCCGCCCCAATTCGCGAGGAAGCGATCGAGCGAGCGGTTCTCTCCCGCCCAGGCGACCGGACGAAGCGAACGGTCGAAGAGCGATACCCCGGGGACGCTGCTCGCATGGGCCCGCGGGAGCGGCTTCGCCGCGAGGATGTCGAAGGCGCGGGCGATTCGAGCCCGATCGGAGGAGGCCAGGGCCGCTTCGATCTCCGGCTCGCGGGCCAGACTCTCCGCGGCGGAGCGCGCAGCCGCGGTGAGATCCCGGAAGCGCTCCTTCGTCGCGCCGGCGCGCGCGCGCGCTTCCCGATCGCGGATCTCGGGAAACGAGGACGCGCTCGAGCCGAGGGGCGCGTCCTCGTCTCCCAGAGCGCGGAGCCCGAGGGCGAGAGAAGCGCCGAGGAGGAGCGCGAGCGGCGCCCGGCGCCGCGCCCCCGACGTCACCAAGAGGAAATATACGAGGCTCGCGAGCCCGACCAAGGACAGGGTCGCGGCGGAAACTGGATTGAAGAGCCCGAAGTCGAGGGCCAGATCCGAGATCGCGACGGTGAAGAAGGCCGCGCCCAGCAACTGCAGGAGGATCGGGTGTCGGGGCACCGAGCCGACTCAGTCCCCGAGCCGGGCTACCCGGAGCTCGTCAGCGGCTCTGAATCTGGGCGCGGATCTCGGAAACGCGCCAGTCGTCCCCTTCGGGCCCGTCGGCCCGGTCCAGCTTGAACCGCAGCTGCTCGGTGACGACGGCGTCGGCCTCGCGCGCCAGGTAGGTCCACTCCGCGCGGAACGCGGCGCTTTCTCCGCCGGAGACCTCGATGTCCGCCTTGTCGTAGCTGAAGGAATCGGTCTTGCGCTCGCGAAAGAGCTTGTCGACCATGTGCCGAACCTGGCTGCGGCCGTAGTACCCCGCTTCCTCACCCCCGGCCTTGAGAGAAACATAGATTCGCTTTTCGGAGAGACACGCCTCGAGCTCGTCCGCATCGCTGTCCTCGAAAGCCCGCTCCACCCGGTCGGCGGTTCTCGAAAGGTGCTCGACGTCCTCTTTCGCTCTGGAGCCGCGCCGGTTCTCCTCGTTCTTCGCGCTGATGAGGCGCTTTATCGAGGGACTCGGGGTCTGTCCCACGGCCCAGCTCGAGAAAAGCAGCCCCACCAGCAAGATAGAGGCGGTGCGCCGTTTCATTTCCAACACCTCATGTTAACTTCGCCCCGAAGACCATGTCAAAGCAATTAACTCCGGCTGCAGGTTCCGTTCCAACCTGGAGCCCTTGGAACACATGGAGATACGGCCCGGAAGCATCCTAATTCCAGGACAGACTGTCCTCGCCCGTCGTCCCTGTCTCGCCCGGTGGGGGCGGGGGCGGTTCGGGTTCGGGTTCCTCCTCCACGACCTCCGGCCGATGCCCGAGGAGCACGACCTCGCCCGTTCGAAGAACGAGCGCGATCCGATGGGCCTCGTACCACGCGGGCTCGATTTCGGCGGAAGCCGTCGGATCGGCGGGAACGCTCGGAGCCAATTGCACGGATTGAGCCAATTGGGGAAGCGCCGGGAGGAACGCCGGCGTCGAGCCCAGCTCGCCCGGGGCGGCGTAGGTCTTCACGATCGCGCCTTTTTCCGGATCCACTTCGACCACGGTCCCGTCGTAGGTGACGACCACCAGCCGCTGGCCGAATCGCACGGGGCTCGTCGCCGGTCTTCCGGGAAGCTTCACCCGATAGCGCTCCGTCCCCCCGCCGGCCTGATATGCGTACAAATCGTTTCCGAAGCTCGTGACGTACACCGATCGATCCTCGACCAGGGCGGGGAAACGGATCGAGGCCCCGGTCGCCCATTGAAAGCGCTTATCGCCGTCCGAGAGCGCGAGGCAGTAGAACTCGCCGGCGTCGTTTCCGACGTAGAGACGGTCCCGCGAGAACGCGGCCGAGGCGTGAAATCCACTCCGTCCGCGGAATCGCCACGATTCCGCGCCGCTTCCCGCTTCGAGCGCCGTCAACGTGCGCGCCGATCCCGAGACGAGGACCTTTCCGCCGAATGATGCCAGGGCGAGCGGCGGCTCTCCAACCTGCGCGCGGAAACGCTCGGCGCCGGTCTCGGCATCGAACGCGACGAGCTCTCCTCCGGTCGTTCCCGAGTAGAGGTGCGGGAGATCGACGAGGGGTGCGAGCGCGAGCTCGATGGGAAGCTGGGTCTCGCGGCGTATGTCTCCCGTCGCCGCGTCGACGATGAAGAGGTGCCCCGATGCCGACGAGAGAAGGATCTCGAAAGGGTCCGATCGATAGAGGACCGGCGGGAAGAGAGACTCTCCCGGGAGACCCAGCTTAAAGCGGAACTCCCCCGTGGCCGCGTCGTGACCCTCGACCGCGCCGGAAGCCGTGACGATCACGAGGCGGTCCTGGTGCAGGAAGACCCGCGGTCGGTCCGAGGGCGCGAAGCTCAGGCGCGCGATCTCCCCGACGGGAAGGATCCCTTCGGGCGGCGGGGGCGGTCCGGGCGGCTTGGCCTCGGCCTCCACCTGCTCCGTCAGCTCGGTCGGCGCGGGGGGAGTCTGGGGAGCCTCCTGGGCCTTGGGGACGGGCGTGACGAGGGCGAAGACTACACTATATATAGAGCTGCGGCTCAGAACGTACTCCAAGGGTTGTTGTTTTTCGACCCAGGCAAAGACTATAATGCCGCCTTCATCGGGCGCAATTTTTCTCGAGGTGTCATGGCTCACGATACCATCCTCATTCTCGATTTCGGCTCGCAGTACACCCAGCTCATCGCGCGCAGACTCCGGGAGCTCTCCGTCTACTGCGAGATCCTTCCGTACTCCGTTCCCGCCCGGGAGCTCTCGCGTCCCGGTGTACGCGGGGTCATTCTCTCGGGAGGACCGGACAGCGTCTACGAGGCGGGGGCCCCTCATTGCGACGAGGGCGTCTTTCGCCTCGGCGTCCCGACGCTCGGAGTCTGCTACGGGATGCAGCTCATGGCGAAGTCCCTCGGAAGCGAGGTGCGCTCCGCCGGTCATCGCGAGTACGGGAACGCTCTCGTTCACTGCGTGAACGGAAGCCTGCTCTTCCGCGGAGTCGGAAGGGACCTCAAGGTCTGGGCGTCCCACGGCGATCGAATCGAGAGCGCGCCCGCCGGCTTCCACGTCACCGCGACGACGGACGACGCGCCCATCGCCGCCTTCGAGGACGCCTCGCGGGGTCTCTACGGCGTGCAGTTCCATCCCGAGGTCGCCCACACCGAGCGGGGAGTCGATATCCTCAAGAACTTCGCGTTCTCGATCTGCGGGGTGCGCGGCGACTGGAACATGGAGTCCTACGCCCGAGAGGCGGTCTCGACGATTCGCGATCGAGTGGGGAGCGCGAGCGTCGTCTGCGCGCTTTCCGGTGGAGTGGATTCGTCCGTGGCCGCGACCCTGGTGCAGCAGGCGGTGGGCGCGCAGCTCACCTGCATCTTCGTCGACAACGGACTTCTGAGGAAGAACGAAGCGTCGCAGGTGATGGAGCGTTTCGCGCGAAAGCTCCAGCTGAAAGTGGTGCTGGTCGACGCATCGGAGCGCTTCCTGCGAAAACTTCAGGGCGTCGCCGATCCGGAGCGCAAGCGCAAGATCATCGGCCGCGAGTTCATCGCCATCTTCACCGAAGAAGCGAAGAAGATCCCGAACGCCAGGTTCCTCGCCCAGGGCACGCTCTACCCCGACGTCATCGAGAGCGTTTCGGTCCGCGGACCGTCTCAGGTGATAAAGAGCCATCACAACGTCGGCGGCCTTCCGAAGCGCCTGAAGCTCGAGCTCATCGAGCCTCTGCGGGAGCTCTTCAAGGACGAAGTGCGCGCGCTCGGGGTCGAGCTCGGGCTCGACGAGGAGCTTCTCTACCGCCAGCCGTTCCCGGGTCCCGGCCTCGCGATCCGCGTTCTCGGCCCGGTCAACCGCGAGCGGCTCGAGCTCCTGCGTGCGGCCGATGACATCCTCGCCGCGGAGATCAAGAGCGCCGGACTCTATCGCAAGCTGTGGCAGTCGTTCGCGGTGCTGCTTCCGATCAAGAGCGTCGGGGTCATGGGCGACGCGCGCACCTACGAGCACGTTCTCGCGGTGCGGGCGGTCGAAAGCCGCGACGGGATGACCGCGGATTGGGCCCGGCTCCCGCACGAGCTCCTGGCCAGGATCTCGAGCCGCATCGTGGGCGAGGTGCGCGGGATCAATCGCGTGGTCTACGATATCTCCTCGAAACCGCCTTCGACCATCGAGTGGGAATGACCAGGCCCTTCGTTCATCTGCACAACCACAGCGACTTCTCGCTGCTCGACGGGGCGAGCCGCGTCGACGACATCGTGGAGCTGGCCGCGCGCTACAAGATGCCCGCGGTCGCCCTCACCGACCACGGGAACATGTTCGGGGCGGTGAGCTTCTTCAAGGCAGCGAAGCGCCACGGCGTGAAGGCCATCCTCGGCTGCGAGATCTACCTGACCCCGGTCGCCCGGACCGACAAAACCTCCCCTCTTGCGCGAACGCG
>DAISKN010000481.1:0-5733 GCA_036820975.1 Acidobacteriota bacterium
GGTGAATCGCACGTGGATGGGATCGACCTTGGAGATGTGGGTCAGGAGCTCGCTCTGGTCGCGGCCCACGAGAGTCCCCGGGTAGACTTCGGTTTTTCCCACGAGACCGCTGTCGGGCGCGAGCACTTTGGTGTAGCCCAGGTCGATCTCGCTGGTCTCGACGCCGGCCCTAGCGGCCTCGACGGCGGACTCCTGCGCCCGCTCGATCGCGACCGCGGTCTCGTACTCCTGCCGCGAGATGGCGTTTTTCGCGACCAGTGGCTCGAAGCGGACGACATCCTGGTGGGCGCGCGCGAGCTCCGCTTCCGCCTGGGCCAGGTTCGCCTTCGCCTGCGCGACTCTGGCCTCGAAAGGCCGGGGGTCGATCGTATAGAGAAGTTTTCCCCGGCTCACGAACGAGCCTTCCTCGAAGTTCACCGTTTCGAGGAAACCCTCGACACGGGCGCGGATCTCGATTTCGGTGTTGCCCCGGGTCTGGCCGATGGCTTCTACGTAGACGGGAACGTCGCGGGTAAAGACCTCCGCCACTTTCACATCGGGAGGGGGCGGCGGCGGTGGAGCTTCTTCCTTGCAGGAAGAAAACCCCAGCGCGAATGCCACTCCCGCGGCATAGAATCGGACGCGTTGTTTGATCACTTCACACTTCCTCTGCTGTAAGGGGCGGAATTATATGTCTGAAAGCCTTCGGGGGGCGCTCGCCGTCCTCGCCGCCCTCTCGCTCCCCTATGCCGCTTCCGCGGACGAGTGGTCGTTCGCGCTCTCGGGCTTCGTCTTCGATCCGCCCGAGGAAAGCGCTTATTTCTCCCCTATTTTCTACGCGGACCGGGGTGCCCTTCATCTCGAGGCCCGCTACAACTACGAGGGCCAGGACACGGGCTCGATCTTCATCGGGCGGAACTTCGAAGCCGGGGAGAACGTGACCCTGACCGCCGTTCCCATGTTCGGAGTCGTTCTCGGGAGCACCCAGGGCGTCGCCCCCGGGGCAGAAGTCGGGCTTTCCTGGCGTCGGCTCGAGCTTTATGCGGAGTCCGAGTACGTCTTCGACCTGGAGGCAAGCGACGACAGCTTCCTCTACACCTGGCTCGAGGCCACGGTGGCGCCCGTCGAGTGGCTCCGGTTCGGCCTCGTCGCCCAGCGAACGCGAGCCTACGAGACCGGTCTCGACGTTCAGCGAGGCCTCCTCGTCGAGCTTTCCCGCGGGAGCCTCTCGTTCGGATTTCATTGGTTCAATCCCGATCGATCGGAGGACGAGATATTCGCCTACGCCGTGGGGTACGAGTTCTAAGCTCACATCAGCCCCCGAGAGCGACGGCGATCAGGACCAGCGCCAGGCCTCCGACCATGAGCCCGAAACCCAATCTCATGGGGGGAAGGTTGGTATGGCGGGCCCAGCGGTAGCCGACGACGAACAGCAGGCCGATCAGGATGGCATTCGAGAGCCGAAGGGCCATCCAGGGTTCGTCCACGAAGAAGAACGGCAGAGCCGCGGGGATGCTGGAAAAGAACACCAGAAAGAAGCTCGCGACCGCGCCGTAGACGTCTTCCCGGGTGAGCCTCGAGGAAGGAGGCTCTCCCTCCCGGACCGAGCGCACGATCTTGCGGTACAGGGAGGCGCGGTCGCTTTCCTCGGTCACCCGTTCGAGGAGCTCATCGAGCTCTCCCGCGACCCGCCGAGCCGCGTTCTCCTCGTTCGCCTCGGCGCGGATGGCATCTACGAGTCGGGCTCGCCGGCCGCGCTCGAAGCGCTGGCCGGCGAGGTACATCAGGGCGTCGATGATCCCCCAGGCGACGTTGCACCCGACGGTCGCGATCAGGAGCTCGCGGGCGGCGTCGGGATCCTCGCGCACGAAGATGCCCGCCCCGAGCGTGAACGTGAGCGTCATGATGAGCCCGAAGAGGATCTCGGACAGGCTGTCGCCCGGGTCAAGGTACCTGTCGACGAGGCCCTTCGGGAAACTCATCCTTACTTAGTGCTCGCCTCGCTCTTCGCTCGGCTCGCTCCCGGCGCTCCTCGCGCGGGGAGGACGCCCCTCCCGCCTCCGCCCTTCGGGCTACGGCGAGGCTCGCCGAAGCTTCAGCGAAGGCGGCCGGGCCCGTTGCGGTTCTCGGCGCGAGAGGTGACGCTTCAGGTTGCCTTCTTCTTGTTCTCCTTCTCGAGCTTCTTGTCGAACTCCTTGACCATTTTCTCGACGATCTTGTTGATCTTCTTTTCCAGCTTCTCCGGGTTCTCGTCCACGGTGTCGGTACCGCTTCCCCGGAAGAGGAGGTTCTTCCCCTTGGGGTCCCAGACGTCCACCACCAGCGTCCCCTTGGTGTAGGTGTGGGAGCGCGCCGTGGTGGTGGTCATGCCGCCCATGCCGCCACCCCAGTACATTCCAGGGCCGTAGCCATAACCCATGGTGTCCGCGCTGACGACCACCTCATCCTTGGTGTTGGTGTGGTAGGTCACGAGGACGTTCGGGTTCTCCTCGGGCTTCACTTCGCGACGGCCCCGCATCGTCAGCCAGTAGTCGATGGCGTTGACGATGCGCTGATGGATGAGAGGATTCTGCGCCCCGTCTTTGGGCGTGACCCACGCGTACGTCTCCCACGGGCCCTGGTAGTCGCGGTCCCAGTCCACGTTTATCTTCTGGGCGAACGCGGGCGCTGCCATCAGAAGCAGCGCCAGTAACGACCCCAATCTCAGTTTGTTCCTCATCTCTTTCCTCCTTTGAACGAATCGCGAACGGATATCAGAAACGGAACACGACGCCGCTCAGGAGCTCGAACGAGCTCACCGAGCCCGCGCAGAACCCGAAGGGGTCGCAGAAATCGGACGACTCGTCGCTCAGGAGCGTCGGGTTGTACTTCGCCTGGATCTTGATCCCGAGCTTGCGATGGAGAAAAAGCTTGGCGCCGCCCCCGACCGCCCAGGCGAGCTTGGTCTCGCTCGGAATGTCGTCCGCCTCGAAGAACGTGGCTCCGAGCCCACCGAGAACGAAGGGCCGCACCTTCGCCTCTTCCTCACCCCATTGATAGACGACGCTCCCTAGAATCTGGCGCTGCTCGATCTCGAAGAGCTCTCCATTCCCCGACGAGGTCGAGAGGGTGAGATCGCCCTCCCGCTGAGCCCACGACGCCTCGATCCCGAGGTGAGAGGTTATGAAGTAGTCGAACTGTCCCTGCCAGGTGAAGCCGCCCCCGATCTCGTAGCCCTCGAGCTCGGAGGCGACGGGTTCGAGGCTTCCGGCGGTGGTGTAGCCGAAGAGGCCCGCGGCCTCGAATCGCTGCGCAGAGGTGGGCCATGCCAGGAGGAGGAGCAGAAGGGCGTTGCCGTACGTCTTCACGGTTCCTCCAGAATCACGACGAACCCCTGGAACGTCCTGGGGCCGGCACCGAAGCCGGCAAGCACCCGACCGTCCTTGGAGACGGCGTTGATGAAGCCGGTGTTGACCCAGCCTTCGAACGCGTCGGGGATGCCGTGCTCGCGCAGGTAGTCCTTCAGGTAGTTGGGCGCGCCGTCGATCCAAAGAACCGATTCACTCTCCAATCCGAACGACTGCGCCCCCCCAACGACCCGAGCGTCCTCGCTCGTCGACTGCATCAGGGTCTGATAGGGCCGAAGGGGTCTCTGGCGCGGCGGTGGATAGCAGGTGATCCCGGTTCCGCGCCTCCAGATCCACCCGCTCGGCTCTCCCGGGTTGCAGTTGGAACCGGTGATGATCGAACCGTCGGTATTGATGCCGAAGGCTTCGCCGACGACACCGTGAGGTCCGACGAAGATCTCCTGCCTTCCGTCCAACCACATCGCACCTTGACGAAATCCGAATTCGTTCTCCTGCCATCCGATGACCACGCGGCCGTCGCCGGAAACGTCGTTCGCGCGGCTCGATCGATCGGGGACGCTGCTTCCCATGTCCACCATCCCCGTCGATTCTTCCCACCGGAAAGCGCGGGCGAAGCGGCAGCCGTCCCATCCCAGGCCGACGATGACACGTCCGTCATCGCTCGCACCGAACGAGGCGCTCAGAAGAAAATCGCAGGGAAGAGCGTTGGGATGGAAGGAGCCGAGAAGGCGCCACTCTTCCCCGCCGAGCCAGATTGCGGCGTTCTCTTTGCCGTTGGTGTCGAAGGCGTTTCCCACGATCGTCCGCCCGTCGCGGCTCACGGCGATGCCCTGGGTTCCCCCGAGCTTGACGACGCCGCTCGACGGCATCCAATAGAACGCTTCGCCGCTGAAAGTCGAGCCGATGACCGTGAAGCCGTTCGCACCCAGATCGTACGCGAGCGCCTCCGGCTCGAGCTCGATGAGGAGCGGCTCGTCCTCCGGGGCGCCCGGTCTCGCCACGACCAAGAGCGAAAGCGTCAGGAACAGATATCTCGACATGATCGACCTATAGAAAACTCCATACCAGTCGAAGGGTGCGGATTGCCCCGGATTGAGGAGGTTCAGGACTCCAGAACGACCTGGATGCGCTATCGCTCACCCCGACAGGGAGGGACTCCCCAAATTGCGACAATCTCACGAACGGAGCGTATCGGACGGGCGGGAGGGCGGGAACTCGTAAAACTACGAGGTCGCGGTGGGAGAATTTACGGTGGAGCTCGCGAGGCCTGAGGTGCTGTCAGTCTCCCTTAGAGAGCTCTCGCAGGAGTTGCCTGAGGATGGGGAGCGCCGCCAGGTCCTTGGGGCGGGTTGGCCGCCTCCTTGGAACGGATGATGTCCTCGAGGGAAGCAACCGGGACAGCGTGCCCCTTGAGGGTCATCGAGCGGGCTCGTTCGACCAGGTCCGCCTAGCCTCGAGTGCCTGCTGGCGCGAAGGAAAGGTCCAGCTCCCCGTACGCCGTAACGAGGTTCAGGGTTTCTACGCCCCTCAGAAAAGCCGCATCGCAAGCGAAGGCGAGTCCGGACGGGACATCCGGTGTGCGGATGCGCGCCTCCATTTCCCGCAGCGCGGCGGCGAGCCGTTCGTGGTTGTCGCCGTCACGCGCCGGGCAGATGTCCGCGTCGAAGGTGGTCTGCGGACGAGCCGTGGAGGATCGCGGCCAGTCCTCCTATCAGAACGTAGCGGACGCCGTTCGTCTCGAGGCAAACGATGATCGCGTCCGCCTGTAGCGGTGTCATCAGCGAACGAGCGGTCCCTGGGGACGGATGCTCAGATACCAGCGGACGAACGACGCGTTCGCTTCGAGACGCTCCTCGGGAGTCCACAAAAGCCGTTCACGGATGAGGCTGAGATCGTGGTCCTCCGGGTCCTGCTGCTGCCGCAGTACGGCCTTCCGAACGGCCTCTTCGTCGACTGACTCCGGTAGCTCCACAAACGTAGTTTAGCCGCTTTATCTGACTCGGGCGACCGTCATGGCTCGAGCCCGTGCCTGGTGATTCGGTTGGCGAGCCCCCGTGCCACCGCGTACGGGGCGGCGATCAACGCCGGGCCCACCACCAGCGCTGCCCCGGGGTGCGAGACGCCGAGGATGAGCCACTGGCAGACGGCGTCGAGAAGGACGCCCATCAGCAGGAGATTGGCGATGCTCTCGACGGAAACGCGAAAGAGGTTGCGACGGGCCTCGCTCGCGAAAAGGAGCGCCCACAGGTAGGGCGGCTTTCCCGCCCTGGCATCGGCGCGCCCAGCGCGGATTCCGAGCGCCGCCGCAATGGCCGGCTGCAGGAGGAAGCGAAACCGACCCGGTCCCGCGAGCCGCTTCGGGATGTCCTCGAAGGCCGACGACAAGATCTGGAAGCTCTCCGGCGGG
>DAISKN010000482.1:0-5728 GCA_036820975.1 Acidobacteriota bacterium
GAGGGCCCTGTCCGCCGGCGCGGGAGCTCCCCCGACGAGCACCAGGCCGTCCTCGATCCGCCGCCGCCACTCGGCGGAAGACGAGTGGCGATAGCGGTCGCTCAAGTAGGCGAGAAGAGTGCGCCCCTCAGCCGATTCCCTCAGGCGCTCGCTATATCGAAACCCTCGATTCAACGTCACGGCCTCCGTCCAACGACGTAGGCGACCCAGGCCTTCTCGTCGCCGCCGCGCTCGACGCGCCGGAAGATGCCGTTGCCCTTTCCCGTCTTCCGGTCCGTTCCCTCCCAGAGCACTTGGACGTCGGCGAAGCCCGCCTCGAACATGAGCTCGCGGAGCTCGGGCAGCGTCCACAGCCGCCAGTCGTAGACGAAGGCGTTCCTCATGCGGGTTCCGTCGCGGAACTCGAAGTGGATCTTGCACAGGATCTCGTGGGTGATGGGATCGAACGCCGCCTGGTCCCAGACGTAGTTGAACCCGTGGAGTCGCCGCCGCTCCTCGAGGACGAACTGCGTCTCCCCGCCTCCCCAGGCGTCGAGGAACAGCATGCCTCCGGGCGAAAGAGAAGCGTAGGCCGTCTTGATATAGGCGCCCATCTCGCGGCGCGTCTTGAAGACCGAATAGCTGAAGTTGAGCGCCGCGACGGCGTCGACCTTGGGCCGCCTCAGATCGAGGACGTTGGTCCGAACGAGGTGCACGCGCTCTCTCATGGGAGGCGGGAGGCGGCTCAGGTTGTGGACGTGGGCCCAACGGAGGGTGGGAGCGTCGAGGTCGACGCCGATTGCGATGTTGTCCCGGGAAAGCCGCACGAACTCGCAGCAGAGGAGCGCGGTTCCGCAGAAGTCCTCCCGGAGTATCCGGAGCGGCCGCCCCGCCAGTTTCCTGAAGTATCGGGCGAAGAAGCGGGCGTCGCTTTCCGGAGACTGGACGCTCTCCTGATAGAGGACGTGCTTGTCGGCGGTTCTCGCCGTCAGCTTCCGTTTCGCTGAGCGGGGCAAGGTGAGAGGGGTGCGGTCTTTCAGCACACGGTCAGTGCACCGTGTAGGGCTCGCTCAGCGTGAACGGCGCGATCGTCGCGTCGAAGCGGCCGCCGTCCTGGGTCACCATCTGGTAGGTTCCGCGCATCGAGCCGAAAGGAGTGGTCAAGGGGCAGCCGGAAGTGTACTCGAACGACTCGCCGGGGCCGAGAACCGGCTGCTGGCCCACGACACCCGGTCCGCGAACCTCTTCGACCTGATGGTCGGCGTTCTCCACGATCCAGTGCCGGCTGAGGAGTTGAACCGTCGCCGTGCCCTCGTTCGAGATCTCGACGGTATAGAGGAAGAACCAGCGGTTCTTCTCGGGGTGCGAATGCTCGGGCGAATACCGGGACACGACCTTTACTCGGACACCTCGAGTGAGCGCTTCCGACGTGAACACCTGCTGCCTTCCGTCCAATTCCGTTACGTGGCGCGGGTATCGTACCATGACCGGCATGAGCCTTCTACTTTCGGCCACGATTGCCCTGTCCGTCACCATAGGCGGAATCACCGCCGAGCCCGGCACCGTCGTCTCCCGCATGGTTCCTGTCGGCGGGGGAACCGATGCGGCCTCGGCTCTGCCCGTCACCGTGATCCACGGCGCCGCGCCCGGGCCGGTCCTGGCGCTCATTGCCGGAAATCACGGCTACGAGTACGCTCCCATCCTGGCGCTTCAGCGGGTGCTCGCGCGGGTTTCGCCCTCGGAGCTTCGCGGCACGGTCGTCATGGTTCACGTCGCCGCGATGCCTTCGTTTCTGGCGCGGACGGTCTACCGCAGCCCCGTGGACGGAAAGAACCTGAACCGGGTCTACCCCGGGAAGGCGGACGGCACTTCCAGCGAGCGCATCGCTTATTTCATCACCGAGGAGGTCATCGAGAAGTCGGATTACGGCATCGACCTTCACTGCGGCGACGGCAACGAGTGGCTCCGCCCCTTCGTCTACATGCCGGTTACCGGAGACGCGGCGATCGACGCCAAGATCGAGGAATTGGTGCTCGCGTTCGGGATCGATCACATCCTCGTCGATCGCTCACGGCCCTCCGCTCCCGAGACTTCCACCTTCTGCGACGCCACCGCAATCACCCGCGGCATTCCCGCGTTCACCGCGGAGTCCGGCTCTCTGGGGCAGACCGACGACGCCTCCGTCGAGCGCGTCGCCTTAGGAGTGGTGAGCGTTCTCCGGCACTACCGGATGCTCGAAGGCAAGCCCGCTTCCGTTTCTCACCCGGTCTTTCTGGAGCCGTCTCAGGTCCTGACGAGCCCGAAGACGGGAGTCCTGCATCCCCAGGTGGAGCCGGGTCACAGCGTCGCCCAGGGAAGCCTCGTCGCGATCGTCACCGACTTCTTCGGAAAGGAGATTGCGCGAGTCGAAGCCCCGTTCGCCGGGGAAGTGCTCTACGTGGTCGCGACACCGCCGATCTCCGAAGGGGAGCCGGTCGCCATGATCGCCACGCCCAGACGGTAGATTCGCCGGAACCCACAGGTTCTGTGGAAAACCTTGTGCAAAAACTGTGTCGTGGGTCCCTGCCGGGCGCTCCATTTATGGGCGCGTAACACTCTGCACAAGAGTTGAGCAGCGGTTCGTTCGGGCACGCTTCGATGCGCCCCCGGTTTCTTCGACTCCGAGCCCTGGAATTTCCGGAGACGAAGGCGCCTCGAGATGACCGTCACAGGACGGTTACACGCGCTTTCTCTTGTGCATGAATGCGTGGAAAAGCCCGGTTCGTTCGGCGTTTGGGGCTCAAGGGTCCACGACGGCTCGGGATTGCTCGTACCGGCTCCGGATCTCCTCGCTGAGCTGGTGGACCGCCATGGCGTAGTAGACGCTCTGGTTGTAGCGCGTGATCACGTAGAAGTTGTCGAACCCCAGCCAGTACTCCGGCCCCGAACGGTTCTTGAGGGTCAGCGGGATGGCGCTCGCCGCCGCGGGTTGGGCCGGCTTCGTCCGCACTCCGAAGGACTCCAGCTCGGAGAGGCGGTAGCGCGTCGAGAGCTTTCCCGATCGGAACGGCTCGATGCCGGTCTCCGAGACTTCCGCCGGCGAGGCCACGGGAGCGTTGCGCTGCCATCCATGCGCGGTGAGGTAGTTGGCGATGCTTCCGATGGCGTCGCGGCGGTTCTCGAACAGATCGCGCCTGCCGTCCCCATCGAAGTCGATGGCGTAGCGCCGATAGCTGCCCGGCATGAACTGGGCGATCCCCATCGCTCCGGCATAAGAGCCCAGGGGAGCGTCAAGGGGGAGCGATTCCTCCCGGCTCAAGAGCAGGAAGTGCTCCAGCTCCACTCGAAACTCACTCGCCCGGCGTGGATACTCGAAGGCGAGGGTCGCGAGCGCCTCGAGAACCTTGAATCGCCCGCGGTTTCTTCCGTAGTGGGTCTCGATGCCGATTACCGCGGTCACGATCTCCTCCGGCACGCCGTATCGCTGCCGGGCGAGCTCCAGAGCGTCCGCGTTCTCGTCCCAGAAGCGCGCTCCCCCCGCGATCTTTTCGGAGGTGACGAAGATCGACCGGTATTCGTCCCAGGGCCGGGGGCTCGCGGAGCGGTCCATGAGCTCCACGATCTGCGGGACCGACCGGGCGGAGCCGAAGGCCTCGTCGAGCTCTTCCCGGGTGAATCCGTGCCTCGCGACCATCTCGTCGACGAACGCCGCGAGCGCGTGCTCGCGCTCCGAGGGCTCTCTAGCCCCCGCCAGCAACGAAGCCGCCGTTACGATGATTAGAAGCATCGCGAGACGCACTCTAAAGCTCTTGAAGTTGTCCGCTAGGTCTTTCGCATATTATAACTCACCATGATTCTTGGACGACTGCTTTTCGCACTGGCGCTTCTCGAAGTCGAGGATTACTACCGGATCGAGCGCGCCGATGAGCCCACCCTCTCCCCTGACGGCCAGCACGTTGCCTTCACCCGGCGCTCGATCGATGAGGAGGAGAACCGCCGCCGAAGCGAAATCTGGCTCGCGAGCGCCATGGACGAATCCAGGCCCCCCAATTTACGGCGTCTCTCGCTTCTCGGCTTCGACGCCGAAGCACCGCGGTTCAGCCCGGACGGCAATTGGCTGACGTTCCGCTCCCGCCGTGACGGCTCCGATCCCGCCGCGTCCTCGATCTGGTTCTTCAGGACGGACGGCTTCGGCGAGGCGTTTCAGGTGAAAGGCATCGAGGAGACTCCCGTGTTCAGCGCCGACGGGAAGTACATGGCCTACGCCCGGAAGACTCCTCCCGAAGACCCCCGTCCCGAGCCCTCCGCGCGCGAGAAGAAGATCGAGGAGCGCTTCTTCGGGAAGATGTACGACTGGCTCCAGTTCCGGTTCGACGGCAAAGGGTATCTACCCGACCCCACGGATCCGCACGAGAGCCCTCCCCTCGAGCTCTATCTGGCATCGACCGACGACCCGGAGGGCTCCGAGCACCGCCGCCTGACCTGCTTCGGGTTCGACGTCTCGGGAGTCGCCTGGAGCCCCGACTCCGAAAGGCTGGTCGTGGTCGCAGACTCCCATCAACGCGACGAGCGCATCTACGAGCGGCCCGATCTATGGCTGGTCGAGAGGAAGGCCGCGAGCTGCGAGGCCAGGCGCCTGACCGACGACGGGTTCGCCCACGAATCACCGGTATT
The DNA here is from genome assembly GCA_036820975.1 of Acidobacteriota bacterium. Classification (GTDB taxonomy): domain Bacteria; phylum Acidobacteriota; class Vicinamibacteria; order Marinacidobacterales; family SMYC01; genus DAISKN01. The sequence continues at coordinate 4,633 of DAISKN010000482.1, forward strand.
CTCGCCCGACGGTCGTCTGGTCGCGTTCCTGCGCGAGAAGGGCCTTTCGCTCCTCATCCAGGAGAAGGCCGACCGTGGAGCGCCGCTCGACGTCTACGTGCTGGAGCTCGAGAGCGGACGCCTGACGAACGTCACCCCTGCCTGGGACCTCCGGCCGGGCCCGCCATCCTTCAGCCACGATGGCACTCACCTTTATTTCGAGGCCGAGGTCGGAGGAGGGAATCACCTCTTTCGCGCACGCGCTGACGGCCGGGGCGAGGTGGCGCAGGTGACCTCCGGCGATCGCCAGCTCACCGGATTTTCTTTCTCGGAGGACTTCAAGACGATGGCCTATGCCGCGGGGAGCGGAAGCCTTCCGACGGACGTCTTCGTCGCTTCGACCGACGGGACCGGGGAAAGACGGCGTTCGAGCTTCGGTCGCGATTCGGTAACAGGGTTCTCCCTCGGCGCGCCCGAGACGGTGCGGTACAGGAGCAAAGACGGAACCGAGATCGAAGGCTTCGTGCTCCTCCCCCCGGGCTACGATCCGCAGGCGCGCTATCCCTTCCTCCTCGCTATTCATGGCGGACCGCACGGGGCGTACGGCCACGAGTTCTCGTTCCAGTTCCACCTCTGGGCCGCGAAAGGCTACGTGGTGCTCTACACGAACCCGCGGGGCTCGACCGGTTATGGCGAGGACTTCCTGTGGGCCACGTGGGGCGGCGGCTGGGGGAATCTCGACAGCGAGGACGTCCTCGCGGGAGTGGACTACGCGCGATCGAAGTACGCGATCGACGAAGCACGCATGGGGGTGACCGGCTACTCCTACGGAGGGTTCTTGACGAACTGGATCGTGACCCTCGACCACCGCTTCACCGCGGCGATCTCCGGGGCGGGCATCTCGAACTGGGTGAGCGACTACGGCACCGCCGACATCCCGCGCACCAAGGAAACCGAGTTCTACGGCTACCCCTGGGACGAGGAGGCGCGGAACATCATGATCCGGCAGAGCCCGCTCACCCATGCCGGCCGGGTGCGTACGCCCACGCTCTTCGTGCACGGCGAGGTGGACCAGCGGGTGCCATACGAGGAGGCGGAGCAGATGTTCGGCCGAGCG
>DAISKN010000483.1:0-5722 GCA_036820975.1 Acidobacteriota bacterium
CGGGAGCGTCGGGTCGCATCCGCTCGAAGTCGGCCCGAAGCGCGCGATTCTTCGTCTCGCCCAGGAAGAAGTGCTCTTCCGGGCTGCGCGCGGCGAGCTCCTTCAGGAGGCGAAGCATGCGTTCGTGACCCGGGGACTGGTCGACGAGAGCCAGAAACAGAAGCGCCGGGGCGAACAGGGTCGTTTCTCCAGCGAACAGGATAGGAGATTGGAAGCCTGTCGAGCAAGGCGGGGCTCCGCTGGTATAATCTTCGTACCCGATGCAGGACCCGATTCAGGAGGCCCGCGACAGCCTCAGCCGATGCATCCAATCGCCGGCGTTTCTCGACCGCTTCTACGAGCTCTTCATCGACTCGTCGGCCGATATCCGGAAGAAGTTCGAGAACACGGATTTCGCCCGTCAGAAGAAGATGCTCCAGGATTCGCTGTTCGTGATGCTCGTCGCCGCCGGGGCCAGCAGCGGATTCGCCTACAAGGAGCTCTCGAAGCTCGCCGATCGCCACAGCCGGCAACAGCTCGGGATCGATCCCAGCTGGTACGACCTCTGGCTCCGCTGTCTCCTGAAGGCGGTTTCCGAGCACGATCCCGAATATCGCCCGGAGCTCGACGACGCGTGGCGCGAGTCTCTGAAGGACGGGATCGAGCTCATGAAGACCCGCTACTGAGCTAGCGCTCTTCCCTCCAGTTCACGACCACGTGGAGTCGATGCGCGGCGGGGTCTTCCCCTCCCTCGACCAGGAGGAATCGCTCGCCGTCGGACGAGACGTCGTAGGGGCTCCGGTACGCCCCCTCGAGCTGCGGAAGCGGAGGCCGATAGGGGAAGAGCCTTCGCGGCTTGCCCGCTTTCAGGCCGCCCGCGGTCTCGATCTCGACGGCCATCACTCCGTCGTTCGAGAGGAAGAGAATCTCCTTCCCCCCGCGGGTCCAGCGCGGATGCTCTCCTCCCGCGGCCGAGACCGAAAGCCGCGCCCCGGGCTCGGGAAAAGACGTCGCGTAGATCTCGTTCTTCCCGGATTCGTTCGAGCTGTAGGCAACGAATCGGCCGTCGGGGGAGAACCGCGCGGAGCGCTCGTCGAAAGGCGTCGCGAGGAACGGTCTTCGGGTGAGATCCGCGAGCTCGAGGATCCGGAGGTCGAAGCCGGTCTCGAAGCTCGCTTCCGAGAGAACCAGAAGCTTACCGTCCGCGGAGTAGCTCTCGGGGATCTCGCTCCCGCCCTCGCCCCCGAGGCTCCGGGGCTCGCCCGCGCCGTCGATGGTGCGGGAGAAGAGCCGGAACGGCCCGGCCATCGAGTAGTCGTAGGCGATCTCCCGGCCGCCGGGGGCGAACAACGGGTGCTCCTCTTCTCCACCCGAGCTCGTGAGCCGGGAGAACGTCTCCCGCTCCCGATCGTACAGCCAGAGGTCGCTGTTTCCTTCCGTCACCATCGAGACCGCGATCTTCGAACCGTCGGGGGAGAGCGCGGGATCGTAGAGGATGCGGGCCTCCTCGAGGAGTGCCTCACGGCGTCCTTCCCGGTCGCTCCAGAGCAGCCTCGTGGGCTCACGGCCAGAAGCCTCCGGCACGTAGACCAGGAGATCGCGCGCGGCGGACACCTGCGCCGCTCCGTTGATCGAGTAGAGCTTCACGCCCTCGAGGAGCACCCGCGAGGGTCCCCTCGTCTCGAGAGCCGCCGCGTCGAAGGGCGCCTCGAGGATCGCGCCGTCCCGGGCATAGAGGAGGCGGCCTTCGACGTAGCGTCCGAAGCTCGCGCCTTCGAGCACGAGGCGCTGCTCTCCCGTCGAGAGGTCGACGGCAACGATGTCGGCCTCGTCGAAGCTCGAAAGCTCGGAGTGGGCCACGGTGACCAGAACCGCGCCCGCCCCGGGGAGGACCTCGGGCCACCGGTGCGTCCACTCCCCGCGGCCTTCGTCGAGCTCCGTAACGACTTCGACCTCTCCTCCATTGTCTGGAATCCGAAGGAGGCCGCTGTCGCTCGCGGGCGAGAAGTAGATGAATCCATCGGAGCCCCAGGAAGCGCCTCGAGGCGCTCCGACCGGAGTGAGCTCGGTCGGAGGACTTCCGCCGCGAGCTTCCACCCGCTTGAGCTTCCTGCCCGCGAAGAAGCCGATGGAGTTGCCGTCGGGCGAGAAGAACGGTCCGTGGCCTCCCTCGGTTCCCGGAAGGAATGCGGAATCCATTCGATCCATCGCGCGGAGGAAGAGCCCCGAGGCCGCCGCGTAGACGACAGTTCTCCCGTCCGGCGAAGCCGCGACCGCGGGAAGATAGAAAGGCGCGAGCGGCTCGGAGAGGCTCACGGCGAACCGGGTCACAGGTGTTCTCGGCGGCTCGGGCCAGAGGAGCCAGACCGGGAGGCTCAAAAGACCTGCCGCCAGAAGAGCCGCGGCCCACGCCCTCGATCCCTTTGGCGGGGGAGGGAGGGGCGCATCCGCGAGACCGGAGACCGGCGATACCAGACGATAGCCGCGCTTGGGAATCGTCTGGATGAAGACCGAAGTCCGGGCGTCGTCGCCGAGAGCCCGCCGGAGCTCCCATATCGCGTTCGTCAGGACTTCGTTGGTGACGAACGCGCCTTCCCAGACGTCCCGGATGACGCTTTCTTTGTCGACGACCTCGCCCGCGCGCTCCGCGAGGTGCACGAGGACCTGCATCGCTTTGGGCTCGAGCCGGACGGCCTGCTCCGGATCGGAGTCGCGGAAGATCTGGTTGAGCGTCGGCTCGACGCGCCATTCGCCGACACGGAAGCTCTTGAGCGGGTTCACGTGTCTATCTTAGCCGCTCACTCGCTCCTGAGAGCGGTCGCGGGGTCGACGCGGAGCGCGCGCAGCATCGGTCCGAGTGAGCCGGCAAGCGCCGTCAGAGCGATGACCGTCGTCACCGCCAGATACGTCCAGGGATCGGAAGGTCGGACCGCGAACAGAAGGCCGGAAACGACGCCGCGGAGGAGGTACGAGACGGCGCCTCCGAGGCCGATACCCCAGAGAGCGAGCTTCAGTCCCCGGCCGAGGACCAGCCGCGCCATGGCCTTCCGTTCAGCCCCCAGAGCGATCCGGAGTCCCATCTCCCGTCTGCGACGCTCGAACCCGTAGGCCAGGACGCCGTAGAGACCGACGCTCGCGAGCAGAAGTGCCATCCCGGCGAAGATCGAGGCGAGAACCAGGGCCAGGCGGTTCGCGGCGACGGCGTCGTCGACGTACTCTTCCGCGGTCCTCACCTTGGCCATCGGAATCCTGGGATCCAGCTCCGCGAGCGCCTTTCGAATGGGCGCGACTTGACGCCGCGGCTCCACGTCCGTTCGAACGACGAGGGCCAGCTCGAAGTCCGCCCAGGCGAAGGAACGGGCGGGAAGGTAGATCGTCTCCCTGCCGTCTCTGGTCAGATCGGCGTGGCGGATGTTCTCGACGACGCCCACCACGCGCATCTCGACGGGAACGGCGTCGAGACCGACCCAGATCTTCTGCTCGAGCGCGCGGCCGTCGGGCCAGCTGCGCCTTCGAAGGGTCTCGTCGATCACTACCGCGTCCTCGTCCTCCTTCCGGAGATACCTTCCCTCGAGGAGCCGCGCGCCCATCGTCTTCAGGTAGTCGGGGCTCGAGATTCGAAAATCCGCCACCGGAAGCGTGCCCTCTTCGGTCGCGACATCGGTCGTGCGGTAGTAGCCGAACCATTTCTGTCCTTCGAGGGGAAGCGGCCAGACGGTTCCCACGGAGAGTACTCCCGGAAGCGCTCGGATGCGCCTCTCGAGCCGCTCGAGGAACTCGGACGTCGCCGCGGGCGGAGGATAGCTCTTGCTCGGTAGGCTGACGGAGAACGACAAGAGACCTCGAGCGTCGAAGCCGGGACGAATTCCTCGAAGCTCGACGAAGCTCCGCAGCAGGAGGCCGGCGCCGACGAGGAGGACCAGGGAGAGCGCGATCTCGGCGACCACCAGGACCTCCGTCAGCCGCCGGGACCCCGAGCTCGGAGTCCTTCGCTGGGCGACGAAACGCGTCAGGTCGGGCGACGCGGTCCGGATCGCGGGCAGGAGACCGACGAGGAGGGTCGCGCCGAGAGTCGTCGCGAGGGCGATTGCGAGCACGGCGGTGTCGGTCTTGACCTCCGATACCCGCGGAAGATTTCCGCTGTCGAACGACAGGAGGAGCTTCACACCAAACGAGCCGGCGAAGACACCGAGGACTCCGCCTCCGACGCACAGGAGCAGGCTCTCGACGAGGAGGAGCCGGAGGACGCGGCGCGGGCCGCCCCCGAGAGCGGCGCGTATGGAGATCTCGCTCTGCCGGTGCTGAGAGCGCACCAGCAGGAGGCCGGCGACGTTGGCGCAGGCGATGAGGAGCACCGCGACGACTGCGCCGAGAAGCGCCAGGAGCGCCGGCTCCACGTGCCCCACCACTTCGCGGTGGAGCGGCTCGACGTCGACCCGAAAGCCGGCGCGCTCGTGATCGGGATACTGCTTTCGCAGCGACTCGGAGACAGCATCCATCTCTGCCTGCGCTTGCTCGAGAGTGATCGAGGGCTTCAATCTAGCGAGGATGCGGAGCGTCGACTGGTCGAGCTCCTTCGCCTGCCACCGTCCGGGGTTTCGTACGGGATCCGGGGGCTTCCAAAGATCGATGTTCATGTTGATCCCCACGTCGGCCGCGTGCCAGAGGCGGAAACCGCGGGGAAGGACGCCGACGACGGTATAAGGGCTCTGGTCGAGCTCGATGACCTTGCCGAGGACCGCCGGATCGGCGCCGAACTGGCTCTGCCAGATACCGAAGCCCAGAAGGACCGAGCTCGGCGGCTCGTCGGGCGCGAAGTCGCGGCCGAGGATCGGAGACACCCTCATCACCGAAAAGAAGTTCTCCGAGACCCATCCCACCTGCACCTGCGAGGGCTCGGCGCCGCCGCCGAGGTTCTGGCGGAGGGAGCCGATGGCTGCGATCCCTTCGAAGAGCCGCGCCCTCCTCTGGTACTCGCGGAAGTCGTTCCCGGTGTGGCTGAGGCGGAAGATCTCGCGCGGGGGCCACTCCGCCCACATCACCATCAGGCGGTCGGGCTCGGGGTAGGGGAGAGGCTCGACCAGAACGGCCTGGACGACGCTCATTAGGGCGACGGTCGAGCCGATGCCGATCGCGAGAATCAGGATGACGGCGAGGGTGAACGTGGGAGACCTGGCGAGAGAGCGCAGCGCGAATCGAACGTCCTGCAGCATGAATCCGGGATAGCAGACCCCGGTTTCGAATGCCTGTCCGCCGCCTCAGGATTGTCTCGAGCTTCTCTCAGGATTTTCTCAGGGGAGGGAATACAATTGGATGCCATGTTGATTCCAAGGATTCTGGCTGCGCTTCTGCTCCTCCCCTTCGTGACCTATGCCCAGGGAACCAAGGCCCTGGTCGGAGGAAGGCTCATCGACGGCTACGGGGGGCCGCCGCTCGACGACAGCCTCGTCGTGATCGAAGGCGAGCGCATCACCGCCGTCGGGCGGATGGGCGAGGTCGAGATTCCCCGGGGCGCCGAGGTCATCTCGACCGAGGGGATGAGCGTTCTCCCCGGGCTCTGGGATATGCACGTCCATCTGAGCATCGTGGGCCACTCCGACTACGGGCACTGGGACAAGACCTACCCGCCGCGATTCAAGGACACGATCATGCCCGCGGCGGCGAAACAGCTCCTCCTCGCCGGAGTCACGAGCGCCCGGGACCTCGGAGCCCCTCTCGAGGACATCATCTTTATTAAGAGGGC
>DAISKN010000484.1:0-5707 GCA_036820975.1 Acidobacteriota bacterium
CCTTCAGCTCCGCCTTTTCCGAGCGCCAGTTCGACGCCCTCGGCGACCCCCTCGACGAGTCCCAGGGCGGCATTCCCGCCTTTCAATACGAGGCCAACCGCTATCACCTCGACGGCTCGTTCCTCTTCCACCTCGGCCGGAGGCAGCCTTTCCATCCCTACGTCATCGCCGGCGGCGGGCTCGAGCGAAGCGACGAGAAGAGAACCAACCTCACCTTCACCATCGACGAGAACAACGTCATCACTCCGGGCCCGGTGGAGGTCGTTCTCGACGCCAGCGAGTACCAGCCGACGGCTCACTTCGGAGGCGGATTCGATCTCTACTTCCTGTACAACGTCTCCGCCCGCGTCGAGTTCCGATGGTGGCTGCCCAAGGACCTGGACAAATCGACGCGGATGTTCTTCTTCGGAGCGAGCTACTACTTCTGACGGAGGTGCTTTCCGAGGAAGCGGGCGATACGGAGGCCGTCCATCCAGTTGAAGGGGAACTTCGCGGTGGTGTAGTGCCCGCAGGGAAGCTCGAAGGTCTCGTGCTCGATCGAAAGCCGCTGGAAATCCGCAAGGAGTTCCCGGGAAAGATCGGGTGGAAACGAGAGGTCGAAGCGGCCGTGGATCAGGAGGGACGGCCGGGACCTCGCTTTCACGTGCCGGTAGTAGCTGAAGGGACTGAGCGGCAGCCAGAGCCTTCGGAGCTCTTCGAGGTCCACCCCTCCCTCGAGCCCCTCGCGCACGTGGCGGGTGGAGATCCCCCGCCAGACCACGTCGGCGAAGAAGGGCGAGATGTGGTTGAAGACGCCGGCGGCGATGCGGTCGTCGTGAGCGAAGGTGATGAAGGCGATGGCGGAGCCGAGGCTCGTCCCCACGATTCCCAGAGGACCGTGCCCCGCCCGTTCGAGCCAGGAGAGCGCGGCCCGCGCGTCGAGGACGGCCTGCCGACAGGACTGAAGCGTCCGGCCGACGTTCGGGCTCAAGGTGAGGTCCGCTCGCAGCATCTCCGGCGGGCGCCGCTCCTCGTGATAGGGCAGCGCGAGCTTCAGCGCGGCGACGCCGAAACGGTTGATGAGCCGGCAGAGCCCGTCCTGAGCGCCCTCTTTGGCGTTCCACTGCGGCAGAACCACGACGGCCGGCCCGCGGTGGGCGGCGCCGTTCGCCGGCAGCGGGAAGTACTCGGCGAACGCGGAATCGTTCTCGGGAACTCCCGTCACCGCGGGTGACGGGAACGAGAGACGGCTCCCCGCGAGGGAAAAATCGTCCACGGTGGGAGCCTCGAAGTAATCCTGGCTGAGCTCGAGAGCGCGCTCAGCGTGCTCGTGCACCGCCGACCTCGCGCGAGGATGGTGGTCGGCCACGGCCGGCCGGTTCCAGCCACGGAACTCCGGAAGGTGCTGAAGGCCCCAGCCGAACGGGAGCACGCGCCTCTCGGGATCGTCGCGGAACGCGAGGCGCCTTTCCCAGGCATGGAACAACTCTCGAACGGGATTCATGGAAGACGTGAGGGGCGGAACTCTACTGAGGAATCCCGTGGTAACGAGTGGGATATGGGGATAGGGGGATGAGGAGATGAAGCCAAATTTTGTCGCCCGTCCGAATCATCTCCTTATCCCCTCTTCTTGCAAAACTCTTTTTCTGCGCCTTTGCGTGCCCTTGCGTCCTCGCGTTCCTCGCCTCGGCCCTTCGTTTGGCCAAGGGGTATCTGGAGACTTCAAGAGTGCGCGAACTGGCGGGTCAGTGCGTCCTGAATGATGACGTTCTTCCCCGAGATCTCGATGTAGCCCTGTCGGTGAAGGTCGCTGATCATCCTGGAGACCGTCTCCCGGGTAGCCCCGATCATGTTGGCGATCTCCTGGTGCGTCGGACGCCGGAAGGCCACCCGCCCGTCCTCGCCTCGGCTTCCGCTGTCGCTCGCCATTTCGAGGAGCACCCGCGCCACCCTGCCGTAGACGTCGTGGAGGGCGAGGTTGCCGATCTGCTGATTCGCCTTGCGAAGCCGGGCGGAGAGGACCGCCAGAAGGTTCAAGAGCACCCGGGGGCGCTTCTCCACGATGGACAGGAAGTCCTTCTGGTGCAGGACGACCATCTCCGTCTCCTGCATCGCGATGGCCGTGGCCGACCGGGGCTCGTTGTCCAGGAGGCTCATCTCTCCGAAGAAGTCCCGGTCGGAGAGCATCGCGAGAATGATCTCGCGGCCGTCGTCGGAAAGAATCGTCACCTTCACGCGGCCGGACAGGATCATGAAGAGCGCGTCTCCAAGGTCGTGCTCGAAGAAGATGACGGCGTCCTTGGGGAACTTCCGGCGGGTGGCGACGCTGATGAGGCTTTCCAGGTCCTCGTCCGCGAGGCCGGAGAAGAGCGGCACCTGGCGGAACAGCTCCGCCGTAACCTGCATCGCCTCCTCGCCTTTCTCTCGGGATCCAGTCATCGACACGTACTCCCTTGCGCCGGGCCTCGAATCCAGCAGCGACGCGGGCTTCTCACCTTCCCGGCCTCCTTCTCTTTTGTAAGTGCCCGCTATTGTACTCGGAACCGTCTAGGGAGTCATGTGCGCCCGGAGGGCCGCCACCGCGGAGGCGGCCTCGAGCCCGGTTACGATTCGCCAGGGCTCGAAGGCTCCCCCCTCGCCCGGCGCGAGGAGGCCGAGCGAGACCGACAACGCCGCGGCGTCGTATCCCGGATTCTGTCGCGCGAGATCGGCGAACTCCCGCTCCCCCGAAGAGCGGCGGGCGGCATCGTAGGCGTCGGGAGCGAGTTTCTCGAGCGCTCGAGAGAGCGCGCTCGCCAGATCCAGCCGGTTCACGAAGGCCGTCGGCTGAAAGGTGTGGTTCGGGTACACATCGAGCACTCCCGCGCCGACGGTTCCCAGGATGTACGGCGACGCCCATCCCTCTGCCACGTCGGTCGCAATCACCTGACTTCGCGCCGTGGACGCGTCGAAGGCCTCCCGCAGATCAACGTAGAGAAGCGCGGCGAGCTGCTCTCGGGTGAGCCGTCCCGCCTCCCGGATTGCCTCATACTCCGCCGGAAGAGTCGTTTCCCGGAGGGAGCGCTCTACGGCTTCGAGTCGGGAACGGAGCTCGCCGTCCTCCGGACGGAGGGCGGATGCGTTCGCGAGAGCCCGGGCGGCGCCTGCGAGATCCTCGTTGCGGTAGCTCGCTTCGCCGAGCACTTGATGGGCGTCGGCGTTGGTCGGCTCGAGCTCCGTCGCCCGGAGCGCGTGGACCGCGGCGCGGTCGGGATAGCCCGCCTCGAGCTCGGCCTCCGCGGCTTCCAGATAGAGCGAGCCAGCCTGCGGCGCGACCTCGAGCGCCCGCAGGTACTCCGCCGCCGCTTCGTCATACTTCCGCTCCCCCATCTTCGCGCGCGCCAAGACCAGGCGGGACTCCGCCAGATTCATTCGTAGTGTCGACGCGTAGCGATCGACGAGATCGTGCTGAGGGAAGGTCTCCTCGAGGCGAAGAAGCCTCTCGAACGCCTTCTCCTCGTTCCCGGACTGGAGCGCGACCAGAAAGTAGCCGCTCTGCGCCGCCCCAAGCTCGGGCGAAAGCCGGAGGGCCGCTTGAAACCTGCGCTCCGCGTCCGATGGTTTTCCCAGACGCATGTCCAGGAACGCGGCCGCCGTCGCCACTTCGGCGCTCCTCTCGTAACGGCTCGCCAGCGATTCGATGTCGGACACCGCCGCATCCAGACGGCCGGTCTGAAGCGATTTCCAGCCTCGATCGAACCTCGTTCGCTCCGGCCCCGGCAGGTCCGCCGGCGCCGGAAGTCCCATCCTCTCCACCACGTCCCAGTCGGGCACGGGATGAGGCACGAAAGAGCGCTTGGGAGCGCAGTGGGCCGTGGCTAGAGCGACACTCCCGACGAGAACGAGGATCTTCCGTTCAATCGGCGTAAAGCACCTCGAAACGAAATCGGACCAAGCCCGAGCGGAAATTTCCATTCTAGTTTGCCGCTCGTCCAAGTCAAGGCGCCCCATGTCCGCTCGCGACCCTCTCGACCTCAGCGAAGGAGACTCGCCCCTCCCGGATGAGCCGCGGCGGTCTCTGCCGGACGTCGACAATGGTGGACGGAAGACCGCCCGGGCAGGGACCTCCGTCCAGAACCAGGTCGAGCTCCGATCCCAGCCCGGAAAGGACCTCCTCCGCGGTGGTCGCCGGAGGCGCGCCCGAGCGGTTCGCGCTGGTCGCCGTGATCGGCGCGCCCAGCCCCTCCGCGAGGTCCCGCGGAAGCCGGAGACCGCTCGCGCGAACGGCGAGACCGCCGTCGGGCGAGGAAGCCGCGATACCGGGCTTGGCTTCGATCACCAGCGTGAGGGGCCCAGGCCAGAATTCCCGCGCCAGCGGGAGGACCGCGCTCCCGAGGCGTCGTGCCACCGCCTCGAGCTGCCCCAGGCCGGAAACGATACAGGGAAGTGCTTTCTCCGTCGGGCGGCCTTTCAATTCGAAGAGACGTTCGCATGCGGCGCGGTTCCGCGCGTCGACACCGAGGCCGTAGAACGTTTCCGTCGGGTAGGCCACGATACCGCCCCCTAGAAGGACGCGAAGCGCCGCTTCGAGCACCGGGGCCTCGGGCTTGCGCGGATCGACCTCGAGCGTCTTGGCAACCGACACGGCCGACCTCCCCGAGCCGCATGCTATACTGACTCCAGTTCCAACGTTCCACTTCTTCTCGATGAAGATCCGCCCAGGGCGTTTTCTGTCCGTGCTCATCGTTCTCTCCTGGCTGATCCTGCTCGGAGCTCATGCCTTCAGGACCTACTCCCTCGCCGACGCGACGCCTCTCGTGGATCTCTCGGCGAGCGCCGACCGGGACGCAGAGCTCACCCAGCGGGGGGTCTTCTACCGCGGATCCCGCATCGGCTACATCCGCGAGAGCTTCACGCCGATTTCCAGCGGATTCCGCGCGGAGCAGAAGGGCGAGCTGACCCTGAACCTCCTGGGGCGGGAGCGCCGCGTCCGGATGGAAGGCTCGGCCGAGAGCGGGCGAAAGGGCGAGCTTCGCGGCTTCACGTTCCGGCTCTCCACCTCCTCGCGCCGGTCCCCCTTCGAGACGACCGTGGTCGGCGAGGTGCACGGCGACGAGCTCCACCTGAAGATCCAGTCGGGCAGCTCGCAAGTGAGGGTCGAGCGCAGAATCATCGTCGAGCCCATCGTCCTCCCGCTGAACCTCTATTACACCCTGGCGGCGCGCGGACTCACGCCCGGAGAGACCTATCGAGTGCGCCTGTTCGACCCCATGACCGTCTCCGAGGGCGACGCGACCGTCGTGGTCCGCGATCCCGAGATCGTCCGCTGGGGAGGAAGGGAGGAGGAAGCCTATCGCCTCCAGACGACCTTCGCCGGACTCACCACCACCGCCTGGGTGAACGCGCGCGGCGAGGTGCTCCAGGAAGAAACCCCGCTCGGGTGGAGCCTGGTGAAAGAGGCTCCGGGAAGCAGCCTGCACGCGCAAGGCGGCCCCGCTTCCCCCGACATCCTGGCGATGTCGGCTGTGCCGGCGCTCGGGTTCGCCGGCGACGGGTCGGCGCTCGGGAGCGCGACCCTCCAGCTTTCGCTGTTCCCCGATACTTTCGATGCGCTGGACGGCGGCCGCCAGAAAGTCGACGGACCCCGGGTCACCATTACCCGCGAGACGCCTCCGTACACCGGCTCTGAGACGCTATCCGACGAAGATCGAGCGCGCTCGCTGGCCTCCGACTCCTTCATCCAGACCGT
>DAISKN010000485.1:0-5703 GCA_036820975.1 Acidobacteriota bacterium
GCGAAGTCAGCGACGTTCTGGAGCATTTCCGAGAGGCCTCCGGTGTTCTCGCCGACCTTCACCATCTCGATGGTGAGATTCGAGAACTCACCCGTCTCCTCGAGGCTGACGGAGAACGCCTTTCCCTCGCGAACCCGCTCCGCCACCGGAACCACCGCCTGGCCCACGTGTCGGTTGCCGATGGAGCCCGCGGCGATGTCGATCGCCTGCACCAGGGGAATTCCGCCGGAAAGAAGCGTTCCCAGCGAGCGGGTGAGCTGCGACGTCGCGAACAGGTGGAATATGGGTCCCAGGAACGGGACCTTGAGGAGGACGCGGTCGAAGACGGCTTTCGAGCCCTCGCGCCGGGACCAACTGTAAAAGAAGTAGGCCCCCGCGGCGAGGGCGGCGAGAATGAACCAGAGGTTGTCCCGCAGCGTGTTGGCGACGGTGAGAAGCGCAACCGTGAGAAATGGAAGATCGGCGTCGAAACCCTCGAAGAACCCCGCGAATCGGGGCACCACCCAGAGAAGCAGGAAGGCGGAGGAGATAATGAGCGTGATGAAGAGGAAGATGGGATAGACCATGGCCGCCACGACTTTCTTCCTGGTGCCCTCGGTGAGCTTCAGGTACTGGACGTAGCGCTGGATGACCGTCTCGAGGCCGCCGCTCTTCTCGCCGGCCACCAGGGACGCGGAATAGATGCGCGGAAAGAGGTCGCCATGGGCGCGGAAGGCGTCGGAAAGCGCGGTTCCCGACTTGACCTTGTCGCGGACGTCCTTGAGAACGCTCCGGAACAAGGGGTTGGGCATCCGCTCCAGCATGATGTCGAGACACTGGAGCAGCGGCAGTCCGGCGCGAAGGAGCGCGGCGAGCTCCTGGTTGAAGAGCGTGAACTCGGTCTGGGAGATGCGTTTCTGTCCCTTGAAGAGCGACTTCAGCGAGGGGAGCCCGAGGCTCTTCCTCACCCAGAAGACGTGGTATCCGCGGTCGCGGAGGTCGGTCCGCAGGACGCCCTCGTCCGCCGCCGTCAGGGCGAGCTCCTCGATGTCTCCTGTTGCGGTCCCCACTTTCACGAGGAACTGACCCATCTCGCTCGACCTCAATCCCTTGCCCCGCGGGAAGCTGACTCGGCCGAAAGGCCGGCCATTAGTCTAAATCCGTCGTGGGTTTACGGGGCAAATGCTAAAGTGTACTATACCACACGAGGCTTATTGCCTTGGGGGATCTGAGCCTCCAGCATACACCGCGGGAGCTCAACCTGTCATACCTCCCGGGAGGCGTTTCCTTCCCGGCGTCCGAATATGAAGCTCAAAGAGAAGAAGGCCGAGGAATCGGTCAAGGTCGTTGCCGTGAATCGCAAGGCGAGCCACGACTACGAGCTCGTCGAGCGTTTCGAGGCGGGTCTCGCGCTCCTAGGGAGCGAGGTGAAGTCAGCGCGGGACGGCAAGGTCAACCTCAAGGACAGCTATGCCGCTCCGCGCGGGGGAGAGCTCTATCTCCTCCAGAGCCACATCAACCCGTACTCGCACGGCACCCACGAGAACCACGAGGCCCTGCGGCCGAGGAAGCTCCTGCTGCACAAGCGAGAGCTCCGCAAGCTGATCGGCAAGGTGACCGAGAGGGGCCTGACTCTGATTCCGACCCGGATGTACTTCAAGAACGGGCGTCTGAAAGTGGAGATCGCGCTCGCCCGGGGCAAGAGGCAGCACGACCATCGCGCGGCGGAGCGGGAGAAGGACGTGAAGCGCGACGTGGCGGCGGCGCTCAAGGAGCGCAATCGTTGAGAGAGGGAAGAGTGTAGGAAGGGGGATGTGGAGATAAGGAGAGGGGGGGGACAATTGCCGGAGCTGTTATCTCCCAATCTCCCCCGTCCCCACTATCCCCCTTGAATTTGGTTGTCCTCGTCGTCGAGGTGGTCCGGGGTCGAGGAGGAGGGATCCGTTTCCTCGGACTCCTTGTACAGGTACTTGATGTTGTGCTTCAGCAGGAGCAGGTTCGGGCGATCGACGCGGTTGAGCTTCAAGCAGTTCTTGTCGTACCACTCGATGATTCCGCGAATCTCTTCGCCGTCCTGCAAGACCACCACCATCGGAGTCTTGCTGTTCATCTGCTTGAGGTAGTAGAAGCTCTCGGCGTTCGTCTGCTCCGGCGGAACGCGCCTGGGTCGAGGCGCAGCAGAAGACTTCGACGCCAACTGATCTTTCAATTCCGCCAGATTTGGCCGAATCAGCTTGCGATTCACGGTTTACCTCGGCTTCCCGATCTCTTCGAGAGTACCCGTTTGCGACCCGGGGGAAGGTCCCTGAGCGTCAAGCAGTCCCACTCTTCCGCCGACACGCTGAGGCGTCGACCCCTGGCCGATGCTCGCCCTAGGCGCGGAGCGAAAGAGATGACACTGATGAGCTACAGATAGTGAGCTCAGTTTAACAGAAGCAGCGTTGCCAAAGCAACCGACGCCGAGGCGTCTAGCGCCTCGCGCCGAGCTCCTGAAAGGACAGGAAGAGTTTCGACAGGCTGATGCGCTTGTTCAAGTAGCGGTCGCGAAGATCCACGACGACCGCCTCCGCGAGCGTGAACGCTTCGAGCCACAGGCCGAGGGAAGCGCGCTTCGAGAGCGCCTCGATCTCGCTCTCGATGTCGCGGTGGAGGACCCGGGCGCCCGCTCCCTTCGCCGTCAGGTCGCGAAGGACCGAAAGCAGCAGCTCCAGAAGCAGCATGAGACGAGAGTCTTTCGAGAGGCCATCCGCCAGCGGCACCAGCTCCTCGGCCGTCCTCCGTTCGAGCGCGAGCGCCGAGATCGAGAGCGCCTGCTGGCGCAGCTCGAAGAGGGGCTCGTCCGCAAGCTCCAGCGCCCGCGCGATTCCGCCGCCGGCAACGGCCGCGAGGAGCGCCGCCCGATCGGCAGGGAATCCGTGGCGCGCCACGAGAAGCGCTTCGAGCTCTTCGGGCGCGAGCGGCGAGAACCGGAAGATCTGACACCGCGAGAGGATCGTCGGCAGGAGCGCGGCCTCGTTCGCAGTGACGAGGATGAGGGTCGCCCAGGGGGGCGGCTCCTCGAGCGTCTTCAGCAGCGTGTTGGCGGTCGTCGGGTTCATCCGCTCGGCGTCGGCAACGATGATGACGCGCCTTCGTCCCTCGAACGGGCGAAACGGAATCTCGGCGATGGCCTCCCGCACACCCTCGGCCCGAAGCTGACCGCCGCGTCCCTCGGGCCTGAGGACGCGAACGTCCGGGTGCTCGTCTTTCGCGATCCGGACGCAGCCCGGGCAACGGCCGCAGGCATCGTCCTCGGAGACCGTGCAGTTGAGCGCCTGCGCCAGGGTCACGGCGGCTTCTACCTTCCCGACGCCGGCGCGTCCGAAGAAGATCATGCTTCGGGGAAGTCTTCCCGAGCCCGCCAGGTGCTTCAGCCGCGCCACGACCGCGGCGTTTCCCGTGAGATCCGAAAAGGCCATGAGTCTCGCTCTCAGCCTCTCCGTTTGCGGCGTGGAAGCCGGGAAGTCGAAAGGAGCCGTGCCCAGACGGACTCATGGACCTTCGCCGGAGCTCCCTCCACCGGCACCAGGACGAAGCGGCCGGGCTCCCGCCGGGCGAGCGTCAGGTAGCCGCGGCGAACGCGCTCGTGGAACTCCAGGGCCTCGATCTCGAAGCGTCCCTCTCTCCGGAACGACTCTTTCTCACGGTTGCGTCGACGGGCCCGCGAGAGCCCCTTCTCCGCGGCGAGATCGAGAAGAACGGTCACGTCGGGCCGGAATCCTCCGGTCATGATCCGGTCGAGCCGGCGGATGAGCCCGAGCGACAACCCGCGGCCGTAGCCCTGGTACGCGAGCGTCGAGTCGGTGAACCGATCCGAGACCACGATCTTCCCCTCACTCAGCGCCGGCCAGACCACCTCCCGGAGGTGCTGAGCGCGATCGGAGAAGTACAGGCCCAGCTCCGTCTCCGGGCACATGGCGCGGTGGTCCGGGGCGAGGATTACCTCGCGGATGCGGCGTCCGATGGGAGTCCCGCCGGGCTCGCGGGTGAGAACGGTCTCGTAACCCTCGCGCCGGAGACGCCGGGCGAGGAGCCTCGCCTGCGTGGACTTGCCCGTGCCTTCGGGACCTTCGAGAGTGATGAAAAGGCTCAACGTTGATTCGACGGAATGGCGAGAGCAGAGAGGACGATACGCCCGGACTTCGCGCCGGTCAAACGGCGGCGCCGGCGAGCATCGTCAGGTAGCGGTGGGCGCAGTTGAGAAGGAGCGACGAGGCCAGGGTCACCGGCTGGCTCCGGTCGGTGATGAGGGCGATGCCCTCGTCGGTCTCCCGGAGGCATCTCACGATCAGGTAGAAGTTCTCCGTCGACATGGAGAGCATCTCGACGTGGTCGTCCCCCCGCATCGCCGCCAGATTCTCCAGGTACTTCACGAACGCCGGAAGCTTGTCGACGATCAGGCGATCGGCGGTCTCCTCGGGCGCCGTCACGATCTCGGTGTCGATTTCCTCGGTGCGCAGATCGAAGAAGAAGGCGGCGAGGAGCGACGGCGTCTGATCGCGGATCTCCGCGAGGATCTGCTGCTGCAGAGGGCGCCGGTCGGCGTTGCGATCGGAAGAATCTTGCTTGGCGTCGGCCCCCGGCTCGCCCGCCTCGCTCTCCCCTCTCTCGACGGGCGCAGGGTGGTTCGGTCGCCGCTGCTCGAGGATCTCCTGCAGGCGGCTGGCGCGGGATTTCGAGCTTCCCTGCTGCCGGGACTTCCAGATGTCCGGGGAGAAATCGGACTGGAACACCTGGGCCGAGGTGTCGTCGCGGTCCAGGAGCTCGTAGATCTTGTTCAGGGCCTCCTTCTTCTCGAAGGTGACGCCGGCCTCGGTCTCGAAGTAGGCCGTCGAGAAGCGGCCGCGGACGTTCAGGATCATGCCGGTGCCGCGGTTGGTGAAGACCTCGAGCGAGCCGGTATGGCCTTCGCCCTGGAGCTTCTTCACCAGGTCCTTCAACGGGTCGGAGGCGAATATCTGTCCGAAGATCTCCTTGCGATTCGAGAGACCGCGCAGCATATGGGCCATGTCGAGGGGGAGCTCGAAGATCGAGATCCGCCCTTCTTTCAGCGCCGCGGTGTTCCGGAGTTTCAGCGTGGCCTCGCCGCCGAGGAAGAACTTGTTCACTCCGTGGCGATAGATGACGTTGATCTGCTCGCCCAGGTAGAAGAGGATCAATCCCTCGGCGTCGCCGAAGGTGATTTCCACATATCCGGAAAGGTTCACGTCCTCGCAGTGGCGGACGATGCTGTCGAAGGGAGTCGTCCTGGTGGAGAGCTCCTGAGAGAGCAGTTTGCTGCCGGGAAAGCGCATTTGTGTAATCTGGGAGAGCGAATGCTGTGGTCAAAGTGTAACAGAGCTCTCCCGAAGCCAGCAAGATGCTCGCACCCGCGGGAGTCACATTGAAAATCCTCTTGACGGGAGCCGGCGGTTTCGTCGGCGGTCACCTCTGGCGGAAGCTCCGAGACCGGCACCAGGTGACCACCGTCGGACGGCGGCCGCTGCCCGAGTCCTCGCGTCACGTCCAGGGAGATCTCGAGGAGGATCGCGTTCTCGATCTCCTGTCGCGGACCGCGCCCGAGGCCGTGGTTCACCTCGCGGCCCTCACCGATGCCGATCGGTGCGAGGAGCTACCGGAGCGGGCTCGAGGGTTGAACGCGGAGGTTCCGGAGCGCCTCGCGTCCGCGATCGCGGAGAGCTGCCG
>DAISKN010000486.1:0-5678 GCA_036820975.1 Acidobacteriota bacterium
GGTTCTCCCCTCTTCCCGAGGCCGCGAGAAGGGCGGCGCCGGCGAAGCGACCCGAGGCCTCGAGGAGAATCTCCCGGCCGTTGAAGAAGATCGAGATCGCCTCGGCCGGAATTGGAACCTCCGCTCCGTCATTATATTCCTCCGCGCCGGCCGGTTAGGATAGGCGCCGGAGGCGCCAATGCAAATTACCGTTCTGCTGTTGGCCGCGCTGTCGCAAGCGCCTGCAAGCGGGATCGTCGTCGTGGGCGGGGAGGGCCGGAACTGCGGCGAGGATCCGGGCTGCATCAACCGCCTGCACCCGGCGATTCCCATGGAGGCGCGCGCCGCCCCGGGGCAGACGATCCTGCTCCGGACGCGCAACGCGCTCGACATCAACCTCGACCCGGCGGCGAACGCGGAGGAGCCCTGGGCCCAGGATCCGGGCCTCGGTGCGGTGCACGCGCTCACCGGCCCGGTGCACATCGAAGGGGCGCGGCCGGGAGACGTCCTGGCCGTCACCATTCTGGACATCGACCCCGGCGCCTTTGGGCTCACCGTGGTGAGTCCGATCGGATTCGTTTCGGATCGCATTTCGACCCCGCTTTCCGTCCTGTGGCGTCTGGATCGAACGCAAGCGGTGACCGACGCCATTCCCGGAGTACGGATTCCGAACGCGGCCTTCCCCGGAGTCGTGACCGTGCTTCCGGGCCGGGAACAACTGAGCGAGATGCTGGCGCGTGAGGCCGAGCTCGCGGCAGCGGGCGGGTCGGTCTTCCTCCCCCACGCCTCCTACGCGAAGCCGGCGGAGGTCTGCGGGCCCCAGGGGTCCCATCGGGACGAGTGTCTGCGGACCATCCCTCCCCGCGAGCACGGGGGAAATCTCGACATTCGATACCTCGGCGTCGGGGTGACGATCTATCTGCCGTGCTACATCGAGGGCTGCGGCCTCGCCATGGGCGATCTGCACTACGCGCAGGGAGACGGAGAAGTGTCGGGGACCGCGATCGAGATGGACGCCGACGTCACGCTGACGACCCGGGTCATCCGCGAAGGCCCGAAGCTCGCCCGCGGACCGCACTACGAAGGCCCGGTGCGCCTCCTCGACATCCCGTCCCGCCGCTTCTACGCAACGACGGGTTTCCCTCTGAAGGCGGAAGGGGAAGTCCCGCCGGACATGAAGTACCTGGGATCGGAAGTGGTGACGCGGCTTTCGAACCTCTCGAAAGACGTTTCGCTCGCCGCCCGCAACGCGCTCCTCGAGATGATCGACTACATGAGCGAAACCTACGGGCTCACCCCCGAGCAGGCTTACATCATCGCGAGCGTCGCGGTGGACCTGAGGATCGGACAGCTCGTCGACGCTCCGAACGTCGGAGTTACGGCCATCCTTCCGACGGACATCTTCGACCGGCGGTAGACCCGGGCCTTCACTCGGTTCGCAACGAGACCATGGGGGCGGAATTCGCAGCGCGACGGGCCGGAAGGAAGCACGAGAGGGCCGCTACCAGGAGGAGGAGTCCCGCGGTGGCGGCAAAGGTCCAAGGGTCTCTGGGACTCACCCCGAAGAGAAGGCTCGCCATCCACCGGCTGAGAACCATCGCCGCGACCGCGCCCACGAAGACTCCGAGAAAGCTCGGCGCCATCCCCGCCGTCATCGCGAGCTTGAGAACGTCTTCGCGGCGGGCCCCGAGCGCCACGCGAATCCCGATCTCCCGGCGCCTCCGGGTCACCATCTGCGACATCACGCCGTAGAGACCAATGGCCGCGAGAGAGAGCGACAGGACGCCGAAGGCCCCGAGAAGCGTCGCCGCGATCCGCGCGGGAAAGAGCGGAAGCGAAAGCCTCTCCGCGAGCACTCTCGCGGCGTAGACGGCGATCGCCGGATCGACCTTCTGGATCTCCGCGCGGATCGAGGGCAGGAGCCTCCCGGGATCGGAATCCGCGCGAACGATGACCGTCGTCGTTCCCGAGTAGGACTGGCGGATGGGCAGGTAGACGAAGGGCTGGGGCTGTTCGTTCAGCCCCGCGTACTTGCCGTCTCCGACGACGCCGATCACTTCGACCCGGGGGGAATCCGGCGTCCTCAGGGAAAGACGCCTTCCGAGCGGGTCCTCTCCGGGCCAGAACCGACTCGCGAGAGCCTGGCTGACGAGCGCCACCGGGAGCGCTGCTTCGTCGTCGGCATCGTTGAAATCCCTTCCGGCCACCACGGGCGTGCTCATCGCCGAGAGATACCCGGGGCTGATGCGGCTGAAGAAGGTGGTCGGCGCCTCGTTCAACCGCTGGGGCACGGGCTCGCCTTCGATGAAGAGCCGTGTTCGGGAGAAATGAAGGTCGACGGGAACGAAGTCCGCGATTCCCACCGCCCCCACGCCGGGGAGAGCCCGCAGGCGCTCCAGGATTTCTCTCTGGAGCTCGCGGCCCCGAGGCTCCTCGTACCCTTGCAGAGTGAGATCGAAGGAGACTTCGACGGCGCGCTCGGCGTCGAAGCCGAGCTCGATGGCTTGCGCCCGGGAGAGGCCGCGCATCATCAACCCGCTTCCCACGAGGAGAACTAGCGAGAGCGCGACCTGGAAGACCACGAGGCCGCCGCCCCTCGTCCACCTCTGCGCGCTCTCTCCCGAGGGCCCGTCCGAAAGCGCCGCGCGCGGCCCGATCCTCGTGACCCGGAGCGCCGGCAGGAGCCCGAAGAGAGCGCCGGCGGCGAGCGAGACCAGGAACGTGAACAGCAGCACGCGGAGATCCACTTCGAGATCGAAGGCCAGCGGAAAATCGACGGGCGGCCGGTACGCGGCAACGAGCCTCACCAGCCACAAGGCGAGAAAGAATCCCAGGACGCCCCCTCCGAGGGAGAGCACCACGCATTCGGTGAGAAGCCTCCGCACGAGACGCAGGCGACCGGCGCCGAGAGCGAGGCTCATGCCGATCTCCCGGCGCCTCTCGGCGGCGCGCGCCAGGAGGAGATTGGCGAGATTGGTGCACGCGAGAAGAAGAGCGAAGGCGACGACCCCCATCAGGAGGCCGGTGAAACCGAGCAATCCCGAGCGCATCCTTCCGCTCATCAAACCCGCGGACGAGAGCGAGACTCTCTTCCCTTCGTTCACCAGCGGATGCTCGCGCTCGAGCTCGAGGGCTACCGAGTCGAGGGAAGCCTGGGCACGCTCGAGTCCGATGCCCGGCCGGAGACGGCCCTGGAGGTAGATGGTCTCAGCCGCCCGATCGTCGAGCCAGTCGCGACGCCGGTCCACCGCCGCCTGCATCGCGATGGGAATGAACACCTCTGGGGCGCCGACGATCTCCGTCCCGTCGAAGCCTGGCGAGGCAACCCCGATTACGGTGTAGCTCCTCCCGTTTACGAGGAGGTCCTTGCCGAGGATGCCCCGTTCGCCCCCGAAGCGCGAGAGCCAGGAGCGGTGGCTCAGCACCAGAACCGGGTGGCCGCCGGGAAGGACGTCGTCCTCGGGCGACAGCAGCCGCCCGAGCACCGGCTCGATGCCGAGGACCTCGAAATAGTTTCCGCTGACGAGGTAGCCCCACATCCTCTCGGCGATGCCGTCGTGGCTCACGCTCAAGGGAGCGAAGCGATAGGCGATGAGGCCCGAGAAGGCGTCGCTCCGGTCGCGAAAGTCTTCGTAGTTCGGGTAGGAGAACGCGGGGAACATGCTGCGGCTGGCGTCGTTATTTAGCGAAACCAGCTCCTCGGGCGCTGCCACCGGAAGAGGCCGGAGGAAAGCCTCGTTCACCAGAGTGAAGACGGCGGTGTTGGCTCCGATCCCGAGTGCGAGCGAAACGAGGGCGACGGCGGTGAACCCCGGCCGCATGCGAAGGGCCCGAAGGCCGAGGCGTACGTCCTGCGCGAGCGAGTCCAGGAGCGCGAAGCCCCAGGTCTCGCGGCTTTCTTGGAGGTGCCGGCTGCTCCGGCCGAAATCGCGCTCGGCGGCCCGGCGGGCCTCCTCCGGGGTCATTCCCGAGGCGAGGTTCTCCTCGCGTTTCATTTCCACGTGGAGACGCATCTCCTCGGCGAGATCGCGCTCGAACTCCTCACGACGGAAGTAGAACAGCAGTTTCCGGAGGATACCCATGGCTCATTCACCTCGCGCGGGCCGCATCAGACGAAGAATCCCTTCCATCACTCTCTCGAAGTCGGCGACTTCCCTCTGGAGCTCTTTCCTTCCCGACGGCGTCAGTCGGTAGAAGCGCGCGCGGCGGTTGTTCTCCGACTGACCCCACTCGGCTTTCACCCAGCCCTTGAGCGAAAGCCGCTGGAGCGCGGGATAGAGAGAGCCCTCCTCGACGCGGAGGACGTCGTTCGAGATGTTCCGGATGAAGTGGGCGATGCCGTAGCCGTGCATGGGCTCGCCGTTGCGCTCCAGGGATCGGAGGATGAGCATTTCGAGTGTCCCCGGCAGGAGATCCAACCTTCCCATAGACGGCCTATGGGAGAGTAGCGCTCCCCGGTCGGGCTGTCAAACCGGGGGCAACGTGCTAATTTATCGCGGTGCGTCTCCGGTTCTTCGAGACTCCGGCTCACTTTCGGCAATGGCTCGAGGCGAATCACCAGAAGGCCGCCGAGCTCTGGGTCGGGTTCCACAAGAAGGGCACGAAGCCGAGCATCACCTGGCCGGAGTCGGTGCGTGAAGCGCTCGCGTTCGGATGGATCGACGGGGTCCGGAAGTCGGTCGACGAAACCAGCTACAAAATCCGGTTCAGCCCGAGAAAGTCATCGAGCGTCTGGAGCGCCATCAACATCCGAATCGCGAAGGAGCTCATCGAGGAGGGGCGGATGAGCCCCGCGGGCCTCAAGGCGTTCGAGGGGCGAAAGGAGAACCGGTCGGGCATCTACTCCTACGAGAACCGGCCGCAGACCCTGCCGGCCGAGTACGAGAAGAAGTTGCGAAAGAATGCCGCCGCCTGGAAGACGTACCTGGCGCAGCCTCCCGGGTACCGGAAAACCGTAACCTGGTGGGTGGTGAGCGCCAAGAAGGAAGAGACCCGGCAGAAGCGGCTCGAGCAGCTCATCGAGGACTCGGCGAAGGGCCTCACGATAGCGGAGCTGAGGCGCAAGAAATAGAGGTGTCCATGATCGCCATACTTATCGCCGTTCTCGCTGCCTCGGCCGAAGACGTCTCTCGAGCGGAGATGACGGAGACCATCGAACACCTCGCGAGGCTCGATCGCATCTCCGGAAGCGAAGGAGAGCGGGAGGCGAACGCCTATCTGAAGAGGAAGCTCACCGAGTACGGAGTCCCCTTCGACGCCTACGAGATGGAGCTCTACCTCAGCCACCCGATGAGCGCTTCGGTCACCGTCCTGACCCCGGAGCCCGCGAAGCTCGAGGCCATCAACCATGCCTTCTCCCGATCGACCCCCGAGGGCGGCGTCGAGGGCGAGCTCGTGTACATCGGCCGGAACATGACGGCGGATCCGTTCGACGCTCCCCTCGTCGACTACGAGGCCATCGACGTGAAAGGCAAGATCGTCCTCGACGACGGTTTTCCCGCGCCCTATAGGGCCTTCGCCACCGAGAGAGCCGGCGCCCTCGCCCAGATCTACATCAACCCCGACGACCGGCTGCACAACATGACGGTGACCACGATCTGGGGCGCGCCCACCCCGGAGACCGCGGCGCTTCTGCCGCGGAATCCCATCGTCGCGATGAAGAGGCCCGACGGGGACGGCCTTCGCGATCGCCTCGCGCG
>DAISKN010000487.1:0-5658 GCA_036820975.1 Acidobacteriota bacterium
CGCGCTCGCGCTCGCCGGAGTCGCGTCTCTCTCCGTCGCCTTCCGGGCGCGGGCTCTTCCGCGGACGCGCACTGACGTTCTCCTCGCGACCCTCGTCCCGCTCGGCCTCGTGTTGCTTTCGGGACTCGGCGGTGCGACGGCCTTCCTCTCCTCGCTTCCCGCGATGCACGTGAGCCTCTGGGCGGGCGAGAGCCCTTCGGCGTTCGTCGGCATCGTCGCGATCGGCGCCGTCCTCGCGAGCCTCCCGCGGACGATGGCCCGGGTTGGCGCTGTTTTCGCGCTCACAGCGGCGCTCGGACTCGCCGTCGTCGGCTCTTCCCCCTTTCGCGAGCGGTTCGGCGGAGATCTCTTCGGAGAGCCTGGTAGTCCGATTCCGTTGAAGGATGTGTCCCTCTCGACGCGCCGTGTGGTCGTGGTTCCCGGCGACGCCTCCCGGCTCCTGCTTTCACCCGGAGGGACGAGGTTCGCCGTCGGTCTGGTCTCCCCGGACGCCGCGGAGGATGAGACCGCCTTTCTCGTCGAGGTTTCCGACGGGCGACTCGAGACGGTGCGAGGCATCGCTCTCGAGTACCTCGATGAGGAACGGCTTCTGGTCGTGGAGAAGAACGGAACCCGCGCGTTGCTGAAGGCGGCGACGGTCTCTGATACGGAGACCGCGGTCGTCGTTCATGAAATGCCTCTGCTCGCCGGCGCCGAGCTCGACGCGGACGGTTCCGGGAACTGGCAAGTGACCGGGTACGACCGCGTGGAAGGGGAGTTCCTCCTCATCCGTGGAAGCCTTCTCGGCGGAGTGCCGGAAAGGGTTCGATTCCCGGTGGGCGACGAGCTTGCGACTATCGTCTCGGTCAACGGCGAGGGGGCCGTGCTCCTCGCGCGATACGACGTTCCGGGGCCCGCGCTTCTCGTTTCTGCCTCGAGCCCGCGGCTGGTCATGTCCCTGGAGCTGAGCAAGCCGGGCGGGGCCGGAGTGAGCCTCGGCGAGTCCGCTCTTTCGCCACAGTGTTTCTCTTCGCCGATCCCGGACCCGGATTTCTACTGCGTTGCGACCGACGGCCGCAGGACGGCGCTCTTCTCGCTCGTTCCCGAGTCCTCTTCGTTCGAAGCTCTCGGCTTTTTGACCGGGACGTTCCCTGGAAACGAACTCGCGAGCGACGCGCGGCTCGTCATGAGCTCCTGGGATCGGCCGCCGCTCCTGGTGGACCTCGCCCGCAAGGTCGCCCTTCGTCCCCAACCCCGGGGCACGCTCCTCGCCTGGCAGGGGAACGTCCTCGCTGCGGCCGAAGTCTACGGCGGAGGCAATCAAACCATCGTGAGACTCTATACTGTAGGCGAATGAGGGAGTCAGGACGCGTTCGCCGGTTCATGGAGGCGGCTCTCGAAGAGGCCTACCGCGGCTGTTCCCGCGGCGACGGCGGGCCGTTCGGCGCGGTCATCGTATCGAAAGGCGAGATCATCGCCCGCGCTCACAACGAGGTGCTGAAACGCGGCGAGCCCACCCGCCACGCGGAGATGTGCGCGATCTCGAAGGCCGCGCCCCGGTTTCGCTCGCATCTCTTCCTCGGCTCGGAGATCTATTCCACCACCGAGCCCTGCGTGATGTGCTTCGCCGCCATCCACTGGGCCCGGATCCGCCGGGTGTATTTCGGCACCACGGTGCGGGACGTGAACGCCCTCGGCTTCAACGAGCTCACGATCTCGAACCGCCGCCTCAAGGGGCTCGGACGGAGCCCGGTCGAGATCGTGCCCGGGGTTCTTCGCGACGAATGCCGGAAGCTCCTGGAGTTCTGGCGGTGCCTTCCCGACAGGAAGACGTACTGAGGTCGCCGATCCCGCGTCCGTGGTGCTAGAGTAGAAAGCTCGCTCGAGCCCTCGGACATGAACCTTCGAAACCATCCCTACGCCGATTTTCTCCACGAGGTGTCGAAGCCCGCCCGTTACCTGGGCGGCGAGCGTTTCGCGGTGGTGAAGGATTGGAGCCGCCTCACGGCGACGATGGCCCTCGCCTTTCCCGACGTCTACGACATCGGGATGAGCCACCAGGGCACGAAGATTCTCTACTCGATCGTCAATAAAGAAGACGACCTCTGCCTCGAACGAGCGTTCTGCCCCTGGCTCGATATGGAGAAGGAGCTTCGCGCGCGCGATCTCCCCGTCCTCAGCCTCGAGACCCATCGGCCGCTTCGCGATTTCGATATCGTCGGGTTCTCGCTCCAGTACGAGCTCACCTTCACCAACATTCTCACGATGCTCGATCTCGGAGGAATCCCGCTTCGAAGCTCGGAGAGGACGCTGGCGTCGCCGCTGGTCATCGCCGGGGGGCCGGTCGCGTCCCAGCCCGAACCGATGGCGCCTTTCATCGACGTCTTCCTGGTGGGCGACGCGGAGGAGCGGCTTCCGCGCCTCATGCGCCATTACGCGGAGCTGAAGCGCCGGACGAACGATCGGACCGAGGTCCTGATCGAGCTCGCGAAGGAAGGGGGCGTCTACTGCCCGGCCCTCTACGAGCGGGAGGTGTGCGAGCGGTCGGGACTGATGTACGTCTCGCGACCGAAGCACGACGGCGCTCCCGAAAGAGTCCATCGGGCCTACCTCGCCGACATCAACCGGTTTCCCTACCCCGACGATTCTCCGGTGCCCGTGGCGGAGGCGATCTTCGATCGCATGGCGATCGAGATCGCTCGGGGGTGCACCGAGGGCTGCCGCTTCTGCCAGGCGGGGATGATCTACCGCCCGGTGCGGGAGCGCGATCCCGAGCAGGTGGTCTCGACCCTGGTCTCGGCGATCGAGAAGGGCGGCTACGACGAGGCGTCGCTCACCTCGCTTTCCACCGCAGACTACTCCTGCATCTCGCCCCTGGTGAAGAAGGTCATGGAGAAGCTCCGCCCGGAGAAGATCTCCCTCGGAATCTCGAGCCTCCGCGCCTACGGGCTCGACGAGGATCTCCTCGACGACATCGCTTCGGTGAAGGCCACGGGCCTCACTTTCGCTCCCGAGGCCGGGACCCAGCGCATGCGGGACGTGGTCAACAAGAACATCACCGAGGACGACATCTTCACCACCTGTCACAGGGTGTTCTCCCGCGGCTGGAACCGGATCAAGCTCTACTTCATGATCGGCCTTCCGAGCGAGCAGGACGAGGACGTCCAGGGAATCGCCGCGATGGGTGGCCAGGCGGTAGAGATCGGCCAGCAGTACCATCGCAAGAAAGTCGGGGTGACGGTCTCGGTCTCGAGCCACGTCCCCAAGCCCCACACTCCGTTCCAGTGGTGCGCTCAGGACACGATGGGAGAGATCGAGCGCAAGCAGGCGATCCTGAGGCGCGACGCCCGCCGGCTCGGGTTCACCCTGAAGACCCACGACCACCGGGTAAGCCACCTCGAGGGCATCGTCGCCCGGGGGGATGTCCGAACGGCGAGCCTCATCGAGCGCGCCTGGCGGAAGGGCGCCCGCTTCGACGGCTGGGACGAGCATCTTCGGTGGGACCTGTGGCTCGAGTCGCTCGACGAGTGGGAGAAGGAGGAGGGGGTATCACGGGGCACGTATCTCGCGACTCTCCCCGTCGACGGGAAGCTCCCCTGGGATCACATCGACGTCGGGCTCGAGCCGGGCTTCCTGGCGAAGGAGTACCGGCGGGCGCTCCAGGGCCGCTTTTCGCCCCCCTGCGGAAAGCCGGTCCACGCCAAGGTGCATCACACGAATCTCGTGGATGCCCGCGCCGACGCACGCAAGCTCGTCTGCTATCACTGCGGTGTCGCCTGCGACCTGACGGCGATGCGCGACGAGCGGCTCGTCTTCCTCGAGAAGATGGGGGCGGAGGCGCCTTCTGCGAAGACGGAGCCGAACGTCCGCGAGCGCGCGCAGGAGCGCGTCGCCCGCGGACTCTCGCCTCACGACTTCTCGCAGGGTGAGCCCGTGCGCTACCGGCTCCGTTACGGTAAGACCGGTCCCATGAGCCTTCGCGGTCACCTGGACTTCATCAAGGTGATCGCCCGGGTCCTCAGGCGCGCGCGGCTTCCGCTCTATTACACCGAAGGGTTCTCCCCGCGGCCGCTCGTGAGCTTCGGACCGGCGCTCGGGCTCGGGCTCCAGTCGGTGGCGGAGTATGCGGACGTCGCGCTCACCATCGAGATCGACGGCGCGGAGCTCATGGAGCGATTCGCCACCGGTTCCGAGCCCGGCTTGACGCTCTTCGGCGCTCGAAGGCTGTCGGACGGCGAGCCGTCGCTCGCGAAGAGAATCGACTCCGTCGAGTATCTCGTCGCGCTGCCGGAGGGGGACATCGAATATCGCGCGCGGCTCGAGGCGTTCCGGTCGCAGCCGAGCCTCGGCGTCGAGGTGACGCGCAAAGGGAGGCTGAAGACGGTCGACGCCAGGAGCGTCGTTCTCGAAGCGTATATCGGGCCGGCGGGCGAGAACGCATCCCTTTTGTCGATTTCGCCTCGCGATCCCGCTCTCTTCTTGCGAGTGCGCGATACGAGCGGCGTCGCCTCTCTCAGGCCCTCTGAGCTGGTGGCCGCGATCTTCGGCACGGAGCTGCCCCCCCACGCCTTCCTCCGGACCGCCTGCGGCGCTCGATGGGAGAATCGCCTCGCCGACCCTCTCGACTCTCTCGACGGGGTCGAGATCCCGCTGACTCAGGGAATCCCGATAGTGCCCGACTCGGTCACCGTGAGCCCCACGACGTAGTCGAGCGGATCGATCGTCACCCCCTCGAGCGCGTTCGGGCGCACTCCGAGCGCGGTCACCGTCAGCTCGTCGACCACGAGATTGACCGTTCCTTGCGGGGGCACGTCCATGGAGACGTCCTGAACGCTCAGCGCGGACTGCACGCTCATGACCACGGTGGCGAAGCCCGCGGTGATGCACTCGACATCGGCCGGACACCGGCTGTCCTGAGTGACTCCGTTGAAACGGACGAGGGCGATGGTCTGAGAGGTCACGACCCCGCCGGTCTCCCCCACTCGGAGCGCGAACTGCTGGCCGGAGTTGACGAAGAAATCCGCTTCCGGGAGCTCGGTGGCGCTCGAAGACGTACAGGCGGTCAGGATGAGGACGGAGAGGAGAGCGGCGAGAGTGCGAATCACGGGGTGAGTCCTCCGGGTCCGATGCTAGTACGAATCCCGGACCCTGGCAAACCGTGGCACAGCCGTTGCATCACTCCCGGGTATCAGCTCGGAACTCTTCCGATCTGGTGGAAAGCTGTTCCGCTCTGGAACGAACTGGGTTCAGAGTGAAACAGGTCGGAGCTGGGGGGATAGCGGTTCATCGGGCTATGAAGAGACAAGGAATCACGGGAAAACGGGCGAGGAAGAGTGTCGGCACCCACGCTTCCTATCCGTTCCAGTGAATGTGCCGGGGGGTATGCATCTGGGTCGACACCACGACCCCCCGGCACTCCTTGCACGAGCTGGCCCTGGATTCTTAAGCATTTGGGAATCATTCCAGGGGTTTGGAAGAAGGGCGTGCCCTCCGGGTAAGTAGAGAGACGGAACGCTCGGGGGGCCCGCCCATTCCTTCTTTCCCGAACCTTTCGGCTCGTCGGCCAACCGCTCCAGCCCGCCCGAGCCTACCCCACCCCGCTCGATCGCGTCCACTGGCTCGCCCCGCGCCCTTCCCTCGATTTGCGCCCCCGGCCCGTCATGCACTAGCGTCTCGGTG
>DAISKN010000488.1:0-5414 GCA_036820975.1 Acidobacteriota bacterium
CAGCTCAATCTCGACGGGCAGCAGGTCACGCAGAGAGTCGCGAGCTCGTTCTTCGGCCAGCCCAAGTTCAGCCGGGAGGCGATCGCGGAGTTCGAGATCGTAACCAATCAGTTCGACATCACCCAGGGACGCTCCGCGGGAATGCAAGTCAACGCCATCACCCGGTCCGGAACCAACAACCTGGGCGGAAGCTTCTACGGCTATTTTCGCGACGACGCGCTGAACGCCGCCGACCACGTCTCCGGCACGGTGCTTCCCTTCCAGAACCAGCAGATCGGGGGCGCCATCGGCGGGCCGATCGTGAAGGACAAGGTCCACTACTTCGTATCCTACGAGTACGAGCGGCAGCCCAACACGGTCTTCGCCCAGCCGCCCCTTCTTCCCGGACAATCGTTCTCGATTCCGACGCCGGAGAACCAGAACAGCCTGGTGGCCCGCGTCGATCACTCGGCGAGCGCGAACGACCAGCTTTCGTACCGGGTGTCCTACTGGGACTTCGAGACTCCCACCAATTTGACCTCGGTCCAGCATCCGTCGAACGCGGCCGCTAGAACGCAAGACTCTCTCAACGTTCTCGGGACCTGGACCAGGCTCTGGTCGGTCGACAAGGTCACCGAGCTCAAGGTCGGATACAACGGCTTCGAGTGGCAGAACCTTCTCGCCTATCCCCAGGTGGGCGGGTGCTCGCAGGAGTTCGGATCGACCACGGATCAGACGACCTGTCAAGCCAACTACGAGTTCCCCGGTGGTTTGATCATAGGCCCTCCTCGGAACTTCCCCCAGAGGTTCACCCAGGATCTGTTCTCGGCCCGATTCCAGCTCAACTGGAACAAAGGGACGCACGACATGAAGATCGGTGGCGAGTTCCTCAAGTGGCGGGACGGGGACGAGTGGCACCTGCTCGAGCGCGGGGAGTTCATCTTCGACACTCGACCCGCCGATCTCAACCGCCGGTTTCCCGAGGAGTGCGCGCTCGATCCCTCCTGCTGGGACGTCTCGGGGCTCGATTCCACCGTCAATCGCTTTCAGCAGAACGTGGGAGACTGGACCATCGACATCCCGCGGCCCACGTGGGCGATGTGGTTCGGAGATACGTGGATGGCGGCGAGCCACTTGACCATCAACTACGGTCTTCGCTGGGACGTCGACTGGGGGGCCCTGGCACCTCCGTTCGTGACCACGCAAATCCCCTTCGCCCTCGCGACGCCGGGACGAGAGGCGGGGAGCCCTCTCTTCAAGAGCGACATCCGCGATCTCGACAACTTCGCCCCCCGTTTCGGCTTCGCCTACGACGTCGGAGGAAAGGGCGATCTCGTCATCCGCGGCGGAACCGGAGTGTTCTATACCATCAGCTCCTCGAACGTGACCTTCAGCCAGCAGTCGTTCAATACCGAGCGCATCCTGGTGAACTCCTATCCGAACGACCGGCTCCCGGGCTTCCTCGACGATCCCACGCGGGGGGTCACGCCGGAGGACGTCCTCAACGGCCTCGTGCCGCTCCCGCCCCAGTCGCCCCGGGTCATCGGCAGCAATTTCGTGATGCCCTACACCTGGCAGACTTCCATCGGATTCCAGAAGCAGCTCGGGCCGGACATCGGCATCGACGCGGACCTCATATACTGGAAGGGATACAACGAGCCGCGCTCCATCGATTACAACCAGTTCCTCG
Organism: Acidobacteriota bacterium; assembly: GCA_036820975.1. Lineage (GTDB taxonomy): Bacteria > Acidobacteriota > Vicinamibacteria > Marinacidobacterales > SMYC01 > DAISKN01. Next base: position 1,670 of record DAISKN010000488.1, read on the forward strand.
ATCCCGCGACCGGGTACACGCAAACCATCTCCCGATTCGGCAGGCCCGACCCCCAGTTCACGTCGATTCAGTATATGGAGAGCACCGGCAGAATGGACTACGCCGCCCTCCAGACGGGGGCGCGCCGGCGCTTCAAGGACAACTTCCAGGTGGGAGCGACCTGGACGCTGATGTTCATGAAACACGACAACACAACGGACTGGGGCTACTTCCCCAACAACAGCTTCGATCCCGAGGCCGATTGGGCACGTGCGCTCGACTTTCAGCGCAACACGCTGCGGGTCAACGGCCTTTACAACTTCGGGTGGGGTTTCTCGGCGTCGGGCACCTACTTCTACGGCTCCGGGAACTACTTCGCGACCCTGCTTGCCGGCAACCCGACCGGCAAGAGCGGGACCAACAACCGGCTCAACCTGGGAGCGCCAATCCCCGTGCGACCCGAGGTTCAGGATCGTTTCGAAGGACCCGAGGTGATCGGCGTGGGGCCGGGAAACGAGGTGCCGCGGAACGCATTGCGCGGCGATGGCCTTCACCGGGTCGATGTGCGTCTCACCAAGGAGTTCGCGTTCGGCGGAGTGCGGATCTCGGGGATCGCGGAGGTATTCAACCTCTTCAACAACGCGAACTTCGGCTCCTATAACGGGGTCGTCAACACCGCGACGTTCGGCGATCCACGGCAGAACCCCGCCATCGCCTACGGTCCTCGATCGGCGCAGTTCGCTTTCCGGGTCGACTTCTAGCTCGAGGGAGGGGGACTTTAACGCAAAGACGCAAGGGCGCGAAGAAGAAAGATGATTTCTTTGCGTCCTTGCGCTCTTTGAGTCTTCTCCCCTCGACCCGGCGCATGCACCGAGAAGTATCTCAGGGTTTCGTTCGCGTAATCGAGGGAAGGACATCATGAAAATCAAAGAGGCGAACGACCGCCGTTCGATCTGGAGCCGCCGTGAGTTCGTCGGAGGCGGCGCCGTAGCCTCCTTCCTGGGGGCCCTCGGCATCGGCCGCGTCGCCAACTCTTCAGGTCTGCGGCGTCCGGGAACCCAGGAGAGCATCTATACCCGTTTGCTCGGAGTTCGCCCCCACCTTCCGGGGCACGGCCACACGACGGTCTACGGCGGCTCGCGGATGCCGCCCGAGGTCCTGCGGGCGATGGCCGAGGCGAACGAGGAGTTCGTGGACATGCACGAGCTCTTCGAAGCGGCGGGCCGCCGGGTGGCGGAGGTGACCGGAGCCGAGGCGGGACTGGTGACGTCGGGCTCGTTCGCAGCGCTCACCATGGGCGCCGCGGCCTGCCTCACGGGGACGGACGAAGAACGAATCCAGGCGCTTCCGCAGGTCACCTGGCCGAAGCGGGAGTGCTTGATGCAGAAGGCGCACCGCTTCTCCTACGACCGAGCCTACCGGGTGGCGGGAATGACCCTCGTCGAGGTCGAGTCGCGGGAGGAGCTCAGTAACGCGATTCACGAGAACACGGCGATGCTGAGTGGGCTCGCCAGTTGGGAGCGAAAGCACGATCGTGGGCCCGAGGTCATGCTCCCCGAGGAGATCGTCGCCCTGGGAAAGAAGGCAGGTGTTCCGGTCTTCATCGACGCGGCGTCCGAGCTTCCCCCGGCCGCCAATCTGACGCGCTACGTGGAGATGGGCGCGGACCTGGTCGCGCTCTCCGGCGGAAAGGGAATTCGCGGCCCTCAGGGAACCGGGATCCTCGTCGGCCGGAAGGACCTCATCGAGGCCGCGCGCCTCAACGCCTTCCCGAACAGCAACCTCGGACGGGGAATGAAGGTCGGGAAGGAAGCGGTGATAGGACTCATCGTGGCTCTCAACCGGTTCGTGGAGCTCGACCACGACGCGTACCTGGAGGAGTGGACGAGAAACGCCAAGTACGTCAGCGAGGCGCTCCAGGATATTCCCGGGCTTCACGCGGAGTACGTGCCCGCCCACCTGACTCCCCTCGGCTACGACAGCGTGCGAATCACGTGGGATCCGGAGCGGATCCCGGTCACGCCCGACGAAGTGCGGAAGAGGCTTCGCGACGGCGAGCCCCGAATCATCTATGACGGCGAGCTCTTCATCACGCGAAACCTGGAGAACGGCGAGGAGGTCCTCGTCGCGCGGCGCCTTCGCGAGCTCTTTCGGGACGAAGCCCCGCGGAATGGGAGGAAAGGATGAGCCGTAAGACCGCTCTCAGCCGGCGTCAACTCCTTCGCAGCGGTCTGGCCGCGCCGCTTCTCGGCGTCCGGTCGGGAGTGGCCGCTTCCCGCGATTCGATTTACGCGAAGCTCGGGGTGCGCACCTACATCAACGCTTACGGCACGCTCACGACGCTCGGCGGCACGTTGATGCTTCCCGAGGTCCGGCGGGCGATGGACGAGGCGGCGCAGCACTTCGTGCCCATTCACGACCTGCAGGCCAAAGTGGGAAAGCGGCTGGCCGAGCTCACGGGGGCGGAGGCCGCGTTCGTCACCGCCGGTGCCTCGGCTGCGCTCTGCCTCGCGACCTGCGCCGTGACCGCCGGAGGCGATCCGGAAAAGATCGATCGGCTCCCGCACCTCGAGGGCCATGACGGCCTTGATGCAATGAGGAGCGAGATCGTCATCCAGAAGGCTCACCGGAATTCGTACGATCACGCGTTCCGCATGGTCGGCGTCACCCTTGTCGACGTCCAGACCGCAGCCGAGGCACGCTCGGCGATCGGCCCGAAGACGGCCGCGCTCGCGATGGTGCTCAGCCACAACTCGCTCGGGCACAAGATCCCTCTCGAAGAGATGATCGCCATAGCCCACGAGGCCAATCTGCCGTTGATCCTCGACGCCGCCGCCGAGCTCCCGCCGGTCGAGAACCTTCGCAAGTTCGTGGCGATGGGAGCCGATCTGGTGGCCTTCAGCGGCGGCAAGAACCTTCGCGGGCCGCAGTGCAGCGGAATGCTGCTCGGAAGAAAGGACCTGATCGAGGCCGCCTACGCGAACAGCGCTCCCCACAACCGCTTCGCGCGCATCGCGAAAGTGGGGAAAGAGGAGATCGTGGGCCTCCTCACCGCGGTCGAGATCTACCTGGACAAGGTCAACGGGCGCGACCACGAAGCCGAGCGCAAGGAGCATCATGCCATGCTCGAGCGTGTCGCCCGGCGCCTCGAGGGACTGGACACCGTGGTCACGGAGTACGCCACGAACGACGACTACAGCCATTCGCCGCGACTGACCGTGCAGTGGGACGAGAAGGCCCTGGGGCTGAGCCTCGATCAGGTGATGAAAGCGCTCGAAGAGGGAGAGCCCGGCATCATCGCGACCGACATGACGGAGTACCGTCCCGCGTGGAAGGGGGTGGGGATCTTCCCTTACAACCTCCGTCCGGGTGAGGAGATCATCGTGGCGGAGCGTCTCCGGGAAATCCTCGGCCGGCGAGGGTAGTGATGAATCGACGCGAGTTTCTCCGGAGCTCGGTCGCTTCCGCGCCGCTGCTGGGCTCGGGCGCCCAGGGGGGGCAGCCGAACCCTCGAGAGCCCGTTTCCGGCGGCACGGCGGGGCTTTCTTACGACCTTCCGATCGAGATCGAGCGGAAGCGCGAAGGGAGACCCCACGCCGGCAAGATGCTCGCCGCCATCCAGCCTCACTGTGACGACGTGCCCATCTTCGCCGGCGGCACGGTCTTGAAGCTGATCGACGAGGGCTATAGGGGGATTCTGATCAATCTCACCGACGACTCGTTGGCGGGCGTCGGAAGCTCCATCGGCGACATCACGCTTTCGAAC
>DAISKN010000488.1:5424-5650 GCA_036820975.1 Acidobacteriota bacterium
GAGAACGACACCCGCGAGGTCGCGCGGCGGCTCGGGCTCGAGGAGGCGTTCTTCCTCAACTATCCGAATCACAACATGGACGGCTGGTCTCTCCTCGAGATGCGGGCTCGATTGATTTTCATCTTCCGCCTGATGAAGGTCGATACCGTCCTCTGCTACGACCCCTCAGCGCTCTACGAGCGGAACCCGGACCATACCGTGACGGCCAAGGCGGTCGAATCCGCCT
>DAISKN010000489.1:0-5644 GCA_036820975.1 Acidobacteriota bacterium
TGCCGCCACCGCTGCCGCCACCGCTGCCGCCACCGCTGCCGCCACCGCTGCCGCCGCGGCGCCTGCGAAAGGAGCGACGGCCTCGGCCTCGACCACGCCCGCCGTCGCGATCGCCCCCTCGATCGCCGCGCTCGCGGTCTCCCCTCTCGCCGCGCTCCCGATCGCGACCCTCCGGGCGTTCACCGCCGGGGCCGCGCTCGCGGCGCTCGCCTCCGCGGTCGCGCTCGCCTCTTTCGGAACGCTCGGGCCGCTCGGGCCTCTCGGAAGGCTCGGGGCGATCGGCGCGCGCGGGGAGCGGACGGGATTCCCGTGAATCCCGATCGAGCACCACCTGCTCCATCGTCTTCTCGCGCTTGCCCTGGAAGTCCACGCGGATCCCGAGGGTGCGCAGGCGCGCCTTCAGGTTGGTGAGCTCGAGGTTCGCGCGGGTGAGCTCCTGGGCCATGTTGTGGAGAAGGAGCACGTAGTACCGGTTCAGATCGGCCTGTCGCGACAGGGCGCTGATGATGGGATTGGGGTTGAAGAACAGCTTCAGCACCGGATTCAACAAACGCCGGGCCGCCCGGATGAGACCTCCGCCTCCGGCGTGCGAGGAGGAGTAGATTGTCTCGGGGTGGAAGCTGTAGTTCCACTTCTCGTCGCGGGCGCGGAACGCGGCGACGAAGTCGCTGTTGAACTCGCTCGCCTCGAGGACCGCGTCGAGCTTCATCTCCGCGATCTCGCGCACTTCGTCTTCCGTATAGAGCCCCTTTCGTTTCTCGTCGATCTTTCGCCGAATGTTGGCCATGATGGCCTCGACGTCGACATCCGTTCCCTTCGCGCTGAAGGTAGACATAGGCCTCCTCGACGCCCTCTCGGCCTCGAGAGGCCCGGGCGCCTTTCCTTTTTGGGCGGTTGTCGTTTGGGGAGAGGCTTCAGCCCGATTCGTGTCCGTGGTAAATCAACGTGACCACGGTCGCTGCCCATAGCGCCACGGCCACGAGAATCGGCCTATCGTTGAGGAGCACCTCGGTAGGATTTCCCCCTTCTTCCTTCTGGTGCACGAGGTAGAGGTAGCGCAGGATCCCATACAGAACAAAAGGAAGGGTCCAAACCAGACGGTCGGTACCGAATCTGGAAATGGTCTCCGGCGCGAGCGTATAGAGCGCGTAGGAGACCACCGTAGAGGCCGTTACCACGGCAATCATCTGATCCAAAAGATACGGGCTGTACTCTCCCAGGATTTTCCGATGCTGCGCCGCCCCGCCGGCCAGAAGCGTCAGTTCCTGCCTCCTTTTGGCGAGAGCGAGAAAGAGCGCGAGCAACAACGTGCAAATCAAGAGCCAATGGCTGAAAGCCACACCAATCGCTACGGCGCCGGCGAGAGCCCTCAAGACGAACCCCATGGCCACGACGAGAACGTCGACCACCACGAAGTTCTTCAATGCCAGCGAGTAGGCCATCATGGCGCCGAAGTACAGGACGGCGACCGCCGCGAACTTCCCGCCGATCGCGAACGACGCCGCAATCGCCGCGACCGCGATCACAACCGACGCCACGTTGGCCACGGACGTCGAGAGCGCCCCCGAGGGGAGCGGTCTCGTGCGTTTCACGGGATGGAGCCGATCCCCTTCGAGATCGGCGAGGTCGTTCACCAGGTAGACCGCCCCCGACAGCATGCAGAACACGACGAAGGCTCCGCCCGCGAGCAGAAGCGAAGGAACGTCGTACAGCCGCTCGGCGAAGATCAGAGCGGCGAGCACGACGAAGTTCTTGGTCCACTGGTGCGGGCGTAAGGAAATGAAGAGCAGCTTGAGCTGGCGGGTGACGGACACCAGCTTCGTTCCTACGGAAATTCTTTCAAGGCCGTGAGGTCCCGAAAGCCTGAAGGACCCTCGTTCGAGGGCCCCGGGGCCGTAGAATCGCTCGTGCTTCGACCCTCCGTCCAGAAGCTACTTTTTGAAACTCTTGACGGCTTCCTCTTCGGTATCGTACGTCTCGAAGACCGTGAGGAGCTTCGTGATCGAGAGCAAATCGTGAATCCGCTTCGTAAGGTGCAACAGCTTGAGTTTGCCGTTCTTGCGGCTCACGGTGGTGTAGCAGCGAACGATTTCTCCCAAGCCGGCGCTGTCCACGTAGGGCACTTCCGCCAGATTCAAGACGATCTTCTCGGTCCCGTTCTCGACCAGCTGATTGATCTTCTCGCGCAGCAGCTCGTCACCCTCTCCGATCAGCATCTTTCCCTGCAGATCCAAAATGGTGACGCCGTCCACCGCTCTTTCATCGATTTTCATCGCTACGAGTTCCTCCTAGACACCGGGACATGAACAGTGCTCCCAATTTGGAGCCGTTCAGAACTATCACAATCTCTTGAATCCTGTCAAACCTTTTGAGCCGGAGTCAGTTAAGCCTCCCAGCGGTGAATGGGGGTCCCCCCGCGCTGCGCTCGGGTTGAGGACTCCTCCTATGCTACCCTCGCCGGCGATGGCAGACCGGTTCCTCGAGAGAATCCAGGAGCGCGCCCGGGCCCGCAAGCTCCGGATCGTCCTTCCCGAATCGAGCGAGCCACGCACGCTCCGGGCGGCCGTCGAAATGAAGTCCCGCGGCATCGCGGAGCCCGTACTTCTCGGCGAGCAGGACGCCATCCGCGAAGCCGCCCGTTCGGCGGGGATTCCCAGGGAGAGGATCGATGCGATCGAGGTCCACTCCCCGCGCTCCCGGGCCGACGCCTACGGACAAAGGCTTCACCGGCTCGCGCGCCATCGGGGTCTCTCCGAGGACGAGGCCCGCAAGCAGGCGCTCGACCCCCTGTACTTCGGGGCGCTCATGGTCGATGCCGGAGACGCCGCGGGCTACGTCGCCGGAGCCTTGAACAGCACCGCGAACGTGCTGCGGCCCGCACTCCGGGTCTTCGGGACGCAGGACGGGATTCACAAGGTCTCGAGCTTCTTCCTCATGAGCTTTCCCGACGAGCGAGGCCAGTATATCTTCGCAGATTGCGCGGTGATTCCCGAGCCCACGTCGACGGAGCTCGTCGAGATCGCCCAGCTCGCGGCCGGGAACGCCCGGCGATTCCTGGAGGTCGAGCCAAGAGTCGCGCTCCTGTCGTTCTCGACGAAAGGAAGCGCCGACCATCCGCGGACTCGGAAGGTTGCGGAGGCGGCGGAGACCTTGAAGGCGCGCTCTCCCGCTCTCGCCGCGGACGGCGAGCTACAGGCGGACGCGGCGATCGTCCCCGAAGTCGGGGCGCGCAAGGCGCCGTCGAGCTCGGTCGCGGGACGAGCCAATACTCTGATATTTCCCGACCTAGACTCGGGAAACATCTCCTGCAAGCTCGTGGAACGGCTAGCCGGGGCCGCGGCCATCGGCCCCATCCTGCAGGGGTTGAAGGCTCCCGCGAACGATCTGTCGCGGGGGTGCAGCGTCGAGGATATCGTGAACGTCGCGGCCATCACTTCCCTTCAGGCTCCGTGAGTCGAAGGGAAGTGATGGGCGGTATCGACTGTGCGCGGACCTAGTCGGTCTGCTCGCGGCGCTGCTTCTTCCGCTGCCTCTTGCGGGCGAGCGCCTGCTTGGCGCGTCGCTTGTCGCCAGGCTTCATGTAGAAGGAGTGCTTCTTGATTTCCTTGATGATGTCTTCCTGCTGCACTTTGCGCTTGAAGCGCCTGAGGGCGCTCTCAATCGACTCGTTGTCGGTGATTCGAATCTCGGCCAATCTTTGCACCTCCTCCCCTGGCTCGATCTGGAAACGGGCGGTAGCTTCCGAGCATCGTATCGGCTGGACGCGGTGTGAATACAGCGGACTCGATGGCGGCTCTAAAGGGGCCCGTTCGCTCGAAAATCACTATAGGGAACGAACTTACCTCTGTCAAACGCTTTTCGCGCCCCTCTCGTCTTGGTTGACACTTTCGAAGGCACTGTGGGATAATCGCCGGGTTTCAAGAGTAAAGCTAACTTGCTGACAGCGTTGACTTTGACCTCCGCAGTCTCGAAGAGCTCCGGGGAAAGTCCGACGTGAGGGTCCTGGTCGTCGGCGGCGGCGGGCGGGAGCACGCCCTGGTCTGGAAGCTCCGCCAGAGCCCCGAAGTCAAGGAGATCTTCTGCGCTCCCGGCAACGCCGGAATTCGCTCGCTCGCGGACTCGGTTCCCATCGACCCCTCGGACATCGTGGAGCTCGCCGACTTCGCGGAGAAGCTCTCCATCCGCCTCACCGTCGTCGGGCCGGAGCTTCCGTTGATACTGGGCCTGGTCGACGAGTTCCAGCGCCGCGGCCTCGCCGTCTTCGGTCCGAACCGGGCCGCTTCCGAGCTCGAGGGCAGCAAGGCCTTCGCCAAAGACTTTCTGAAACGGCACAAAATCCCGACGGCGCGATACCACGTCGTCAGCAGCATGGAAGAGGCGAAGTCCGTCGTCGACAGCAAGGAGGTCGGGCTTCCCCTGGTGGTGAAAGCCGACGGGCTCGCCGGCGGCAAAGGGGTCGCCATCGTGGAGTCCCGCGAGGAAGCTCTGGACCTCGCGAAGAGGCTCATCGCCGAGCGCCAGCTCGGAAGCGCGGGCACGAGGCTGGTCTTCGAGGAGTTCCTCCAGGGCGAGGAGGTTTCCTTCTTCGCCCTCTCGGACGGCCACAACGTTCTTCCCCTGGTCGCGGCCCAGGACCACAAGCGCGCCCTCGACAACGACGAGGGACCCAACACCGGCGGGATGGGATCGATCTGCCCCGCGACCAACCTCAACGCCGACACGCTGAAGCACATCGTGAAGGACGTCGTTCACCCGACGATCTCCGGGCTAGCCGCCGAGGGTCGAAAGTACCAGGGCATCCTGTACTGCGGTTTGATGCTGACGGCGGACGGTCCCAAGGTGCTCGAGTTCAACGTGAGGCTGGGCGACCCCGAGGCGCAGGCGATTCTCCCTCGTCTCAAATCCGATCTGTTCCCCCTGCTGATGGAGGTGAGCCAGGGACACCTGGGTCAGCATCGGCTCGAATGGGTGAGAGAGCCGGCGGTGACCGTGGTCCTCGCCTCGGGGGGGTATCCGGGAAAGTATGAAACGGGTAAGACCATCGAAGGACTCGACTCGGGACAGGTGGAGATGGGCGAGGGCCTCTACGTGTTTCACGCGGGGACGAAGACGGAGAACGGAAAGATCGTCACCGCCGGCGGCCGCGTTTGCGCCGTGACCGGCATCAGCAACAACCTGAAGGGATCGATCGAGCGCGCCTACGAGGGTGTCGAGAGGATCCAGTTCGAGGGCCGCCAGTTCCGGAAGGACATCGGCCAGAAGGCCCTGGCGCGTCTCGCGGGGAGCTGAGATTTGGCGTCACCGAAGGTTTTGATCGTGATGGGGAGCGCCTCCGACAAGGAGGTCATGGCCGAAGCGGCGGAAGTCCTGCGCGATCTCGGCATCGCGTACGAGATGGGCGTCTACTCCGCCCACCGCACTCCGGAGCGTGCCGCGAAGCTCGCTTCCGAAGCCGCTGGACGCGGAGTGCGGGCGATCATCGCGGGAGCCGGCGCCGCCGCGCATCTCGCCGGGGCCATCGCTTCCCGAACGAACTTACCCGTCATCGGAGTCCCCCTCGCGGCGACTCCGCTCGCCGGACTCGACGCTCTCCTCGCGACGGTGCAGATGCCGGCGGGATTTCCAGTGGCGACGATGGCGATCG
>DAISKN010000490.1:0-5638 GCA_036820975.1 Acidobacteriota bacterium
TCACGGAGGGGACGACGCCGGATGACGATTCGAGCCATGATCGTCGACGACGAGCCTCCGGCGCGCGAGGGCATCCGGCTTCGACTGCAGTCGGAACCGGATATCGAGGTCGTCGGTGAGTACGGCACCGCCGGCGAGGCGATGGCGGCCCTGGACAAGCTCGATCCCGACCTGGTTTTCCTGGACGTGCAGATGACCGGCATGACCGGCATCCAGATGTTGCGCGAGCTGGGCCCGGATCGGGGTCCCGCCGTGATTCTGGTGACGGCGTACGAGGAGCACGCGCTGGATGCGTTCGAGGTCAATGTCGTCGATTACATCCTCAAGCCCATCGATACCCGGCGCTTCCGGACGGCGCTGGAGCGGGCGCGCGTGCATCTCGAGCGAGTCCGGGCTGTCGAGCTCAGCGGTCAGATCAGGAGGCTCGTCGAGGCCGGCGAGCCCCCGATCTCGGAGCCGGCGGCCGGGGACGGGATCGCCAGCCCCGCCCGGCGAGAGTACATCTGCCGCTTCCTGGTGTCGGACGGTGTGGGTGAACGGCCTCTGAGCGTCTCCGAGGTCGAGTGGATCGAGGCCGCGGGTGATTACGTCAGGCTGCACGTCGGGTCGAAGTACTACCTTGTCCGCGTCAGCATGGCCCATCTCGAAGAGGCTCTCGACCCCGGCGCTTTCGGCCGGATCCACCGCGGCGCGATCGTTCGTTTCGATTGCGTACGCGAGATCGTTCCGATCCACCACGGCGACGCCGAGGTCCATCTCGAGAATGGAACGGTCCTGAAGCTGAGCCGCGGTTACCGGGACGCGTTCCGTCAGGCTCTCGGCGAGTTTGCTCCCTGACGGCTGTCGGCCCCCTTCCGTTCGTCCCCGCCCGTTTCAGCGCTCTGTGCCCCGCGTCGGCAGATGGAGGCTTCCAGGGCATCGGTTTTCCCAGAGCTGCCGGATCGCCCAGCACCCGAGACTGATCGAGAGGTGGAGGCGCGGCTCGTCGCCTCAGAATCCGTTTCGGCGCGCCGGGCCGCGGCTCGGCGCACAAGGGTTGCCGGTCGCGCGCACGCCCCCCACATTTCATACCTGAAGGACTATGGTTCTTTTCGAATCAGGGGAAGGAGACCGACATGAGAAGCACGCCCAGAGTCGTTCGAGCCGCCATTCTTTCGGTTGTGACGGGACTGCTGCTCTTTGCCACGGCCGGTGACGTGCGCGCCCAGGGCGAGATCACCGGAGCGGTCGCGGTGGTCGTTACCGACGACCAGGGAGCCCCGGTTCCGGGAGTCTCGCTGACGTTGCACAGCGGTGCAATCACCCTCAACGGCACAACCGACGAGACGGGGAGGTATCGGTTCGCCCTGGTGCCCGCGGACGTGTACGAACTCCGTGCCAACCTCTCGGGGTTCGCGCCGACCGGGCTGGACAACATCGACGTCGGCTTCGGCACGACCTACACGGCCGATCTCGTCCTGCGAGACGAGAAGTTCGCGGGCGAGGTCACCGTGACCGCCGCACCTCCCCAGATCGACATCACCATCCCGACCACCAAGGACTCGCTGTCCGCCGAGTTCATCCAGGAGATTCCACTGCGAGATCGCAACTTCGAAGAGATCGTCAATCTCATGCCCGGTGTCGCGGACGGCATGGTGCAGGGATCGAGGAACACCGCCACCGGATTCCGAATCGACGGCGTCAGCAATGTCGACCCCTACAACTCTGGAGTCGCCATCACGTTCAGCCAGAGCGCCATCGACCGCTTCGAGCTCGTCCCCAACGGTTTCCAGGCACGGTACGGTGAGTTCTCGGGCGGCGTGGTCAACGTCACGACCCGAAGCGGAAGCAACGACTTCACGGGTCACCTCGGCTATTTCTACCGCGACGACAGCTTCGTGTCCGAACCGCCCGGCGAGTACCCGGGCCAGGTCAACGACAAGGCCCCGGACACCCGTCACTTCTTCGAAGCTGCGATCGGTGGGCAGATCACCCAGGACACGCTCCACTACTTCGCCACCGTCGAGTACCGCAGGTGGGAGGTTGGTGGAATCTACTCCGAATCCACCGTCGACACGGATCGCTATCTCGGAAGCTTCAAGCTCAACTGGTTGCCGAGCGAGAGCGATCGGTGGACCTTCTTCACGGCGCTCAACCTGGACGATACGAAGAACGTCGTTCTCTCGACCCAGTTCGAGGCGCCGGAGTTCCAGGCCGACCGAACCGACGATCGGATCATGCTCTCGGCCCAGCAAAGCCACGTGTTCTCGGACAGCCTGTTCCTCGAGTCGCAGCTCACCTACCTCAGCTTGGACCAGGAGCAGGTGCGGGCCTTTCCCGATGCCCACGTGACGCTCTACCGATTCACGCCGGCCGGCACCTTCACCAGTGGACGGTACACGAGCGACTCCCTCCGTGATGTCGAACGCTTCCGACTCCAGGAGACGTTGACCTGGTACGTCGGCGAGCACAACCCCAGCTTCGGCATCGACATCGGCCACCTCTCGTCGGGATTCGATCAGACGATCGGGCCCACCCGCTTCGACTTCCGGGAGACCGGATGGGATGCAGCGTTCCACTACTTCTTCGACGACGTGCTGTACGAGGGGAGTGGTATAGAAGGCGCCGCATACGCGCAGGACAACTGGCGGGTGTCGGACCGGGTCGTGGTGGACTTCGGCGCGCGCGTGGAGTACCAGGAGATCATCGAGAACACCGATTTTTCTCCCCGTCTCGGTCTCGCATGGGACGTCACGGGCGACGCCAGGACCAAGGTCTATGCCAACGCCGGGCGTTTCATGGAGCGGGTGTACGACCGCTACCTCGAGTGGGGATCACAGCCGGGAGGGAGATACAGCATCGTCATGGCCCCTGAAGGTCCCCTTGCCGACGGCGAGGGCATTCCGGTGGGAACGTTCGGCTACCGAATCCTCGGTGACAATCCGACCCCCTATGCCGACGTTTGGTCGATCGGGTTCGAACGGCTTCTCGGAAAGGACTACCGTGTCGGCGCCAGCTACACCGACAAGAAGCTCGAGAACCAGCTCCTGACGTACTACACCGCCGAGGGTACGGCGGACTGGTACGAGTTCGAAGCGAACGGGGAGGGATCGTACCAGGGGCTGGACCTGACCTTTTCGAAGTCGTTCTCCAACAACTGGCAGGGGCTGGCAAGCTACACGTGGTCGGAGTCGAAGGGCATGGGGAGCTTCCTGGGCACGTTCTACGGACCCACCCAGATTCCACCCTCGAGCGCCCTCGAGGACTCGGATCGGACGAACGTGTTCAAGGTATCTGGGACATGGAGCCTGCCGCTGGGATTCCTGATCTCGGGGACCTACCAGTACGCGTCGGGTCGCCCCTACTCCATCGAGGGGAACAACGTCGACAACGAGCCCATCTACATCGGCGGCCGTAACTCGCAGCGTATGCCGGACATCCAGTCACTCGACATGACGTTCCAGTGGGGGGTCGAGATCGCCTCCACCAGGCTGACCCTCGTGCTAGAGGGCTTCAACCTCACCAACAACGAGAACGTGACCGAGGTCTCCACCGGCGAGGTCGGGCACGGCACGCCCACGGCGTTTGACGTCGCACGGACGTTCCAGCTCGGAGCGAAGTTCGATTTCTAGGTGACCCATCCGTTCGAGGCGCCGGAGGCCGGTCCCCCCTCGGGAGTTCTCCCGGGCCGGCCTTCGCCCTCGGCGGCGACAGCCGCCCGCGAAGCGCGTGGCGACGACTGGAGCTCGATGTATGAAAACCATCATCTCGGCCGCCCTCTGTCTCGGTCTCGTTGCCGGCGGCTGTGCGGACGCGCCACCCGCAGACCAGGCCGGGGAGACGGCCTCGGCAGGAATCGGATGGTTCGAGGGCGAAGTGGAGGAGGCCTTCGCAACCGCCAGAGGTGCGGGCAAGCCCGTCTTCCTGTACTGGGGCGCCGACTGGTGTCCGCCGTGTCACAACCTCAAGAAGAACGTCTTCACCCGGCCCGAGTTCCTGAATGCCATCACGAACTTCGTGCCGGTCTACCTCGACGGCGATACCGACCGCGCCCAGCTGTGGGCCGAGAAGTACGGCATCGCCGGCTATCCCACCGTGATCCTCTTCAGCCCCGCGGGGGTCGAGCTTTTCCGGATGCCCAGCGATGTCACCTCCGAGCGGTACGGCGCGCTCCTGCAGGCTGCAATCAAGGAGTTCCGCCCTGTTCGACAGATCCTCTCCGAGGTGACGGCCGGCGAACCCAGGGACGCGAGCCTTACCGATCTCGAGCTGCTGGCGTACCACTCGTGGAACCAGGATCAGCATGTGGAGGTCTCCGACAGTGAGGCTCTCGGCGTGTTCTGGCGGATCTACTCGCAGCGTCCGGACCTGTCCCTCCGGCTTCGCACCCGGTTCATGGTCCTGACCCTCGAGAAGGCGATGGTGCCGGTCTGGTTGGCAGAGCCGGACCGCGGCAATGAGGCCCTGCCCACCCTCGACGCGCAGCAGAAGAGCTCTCTGAGATCGGGCCTCGTGGAACTCCTCGAAAGCCCGGAGCTGTGGCCCGACAACAAGATCTTCCTGACCCTGGAGTCACGCCGGACGATCGAGACCCTCGAGCCCGAGCCGTCCCCGGGTCGAGCCGAGCTGGTGGCTCGGTGGCTGGCCGTGGCGGAGAGACTCCAGAACAACTCACAGTACTCGGCGACCGAGCAGCTGATGTCGTTCGTTCCCGAGTTCGAGATCCACGCGATCCAGGCGGGAGACGGCGATGATTCCGTTTCCCCGGCCCTTCAGAACAAAGTGCGGGCGCGGGTCGCTCCGGTCGTCGCCGGCGCCTCCGATCCGGGGGAGTTCCAGTCCACTCTCAACATGCTGGTCTGGCTTCACACCATGGCCGGGCTCGACGAGGAGGCGGCGGCCCTGCTCGACCGCCACATGGACCAGACGGCGGCGCCGTACTACTTTCTGTCGATCCTCGGCGATCTGAGCGCCGACAAGCCCGAGACCGCCCTCAAGTGGTACCGCTTGGCCTTTCAGCAGTCCCCGCGTGGCTCGTCACGGGTGAAGTGGGGTTCGAGCTACATTCTGAAACTGATCGAACTGGCTCCGGAGGATGCGGACGCCATCGAGCGCGCGACCCGTGATGTGATCACTGAAATGGCGGAAACGAACGACGCGTTCGCGGGACGACACCAATCGTATCTGGAACAGCTCAGTGGCGCCCTCGTCGGCTGGGCGTCGTCCACCGGCAATGCGGCGGTGATCGACCGGCTCAGGAGCGAGATCCGTCAACGGTGCGGCCGTCTGCAAGGCCGCATGGACCCGGTTCACTACGAGAGATGCATGACATTCCTCTCGAGCTGATGCTTCGCTCCGCCGGCAACAGCTCCCGCGCACCCAAGTGGCTGCGCTGTAGTTTTTTCTGACTCTTGTCGGCCCCCAGGGCTCCCGGTGTGGATGATCGACTCGCTCGACCGCGAGGCCTCACGGCTCGGCGTGCCGCGCCAGTCACTCATCAAGATGTTGATCGCCCGGCACCTCGAGGGGGTGTCGTAGAGGGCCGAAGCCTGCGGTGAAGGGTCAGGCGGCCTCGCGGAGTCTGGCCAGGGCCTCCCTGCCGTTGGCGTTGTCCGGGTTGAGGGCCAGCGAGCGCTCGTACATCGCCACCGCTTCGTCG
>DAISKN010000491.1:0-5631 GCA_036820975.1 Acidobacteriota bacterium
CGAGCCCGACCCCCTGGCGAAGGGCCCGAAGCCGCTAATCCTCCAGACGGTCGAGGAAGAAATGGTTCTGGAGGACGAAGCGATGTCGATAGCTCTCTACCCTATCGACGGCAGTCCTCACGCCGACACCCTGCTGATGGCCTACTTCCCGAGGCATGGACTCCTCGTCCAGGCGGATCTGTTCTCGCCGCCGGCACCGGGTGCGCCGCCGCCTGCTGCCTATCCCTTCGCCGCGAACCTGATCGAGAACTGCAACCGCCGCGGCCTTACGATCGAGAACCTCCTGCCCATCCATGGACGGATGGCGCCGATGAAGGCGCTCCTGGACGTCGCCCCCCCGGCGAAGACTTCGGGCTGATCTGCCGGGTGGCATGGGAGCGCCCTGGGAGCCGGGACGGCTGTCGCGCGCGGTCGAAGGTCCTTTTCCCACCGCCCCGCGGCCACAGCTCGCAACGCTGGAACGAGACGTCCCCGCAGGCGACGAATGGCTCCACGAGATCAAGCACGACGGCTATCGCCTCCTGTGCGCGATCCAGAACGGACGCGCGCGCCTCCTGACCCGGGGCGGTCTGGACTGGACGGACAAGCTCTCCCGCCTGGCGTCGAGCGCGAAGGAGCTTCCCGCGCGCGAAGCCGTCCTCGACGGAGAGATCGTCATCCTTCGCCCCGACGGCAGGTCGGATTTCCAGGCGCTTCAAAAAACCATCGGCGGCGCGCACCCGGCGGGGCTCACCTACTACCTCTTCGACGTGATCTACGGCGACGGCCACGACCTACGCCTGGCGCCTCTCCACGAGCGAAAGGATCTCCTGCGGTCGCTGCTCGAGAAAACGCCCCAGGATCCGCTTCGGTACAGCGAGCACGTCCGAGGCCACGGGGCGGCGGTTCTCGAGAGGGCCTGCGCCCTGGGAGCGGAAGGCATCATCTCCAAGCTGCGCACGAGCATCTACGAGCCCCGGCGGACGCGGACCTGGCTGAAGATCAAATGCTCCCATCGTCAGGAGTTCGTCGTCGTGGGCTATACCGATCCCGAGGGCTCGCGAACGGGATTCGGTGCGCTGCTCCTCGGCGTACACGACGACGAAGGCCGTCTGGTCTTCAGCGGCCAGGTGGGGACGGGCTTCACCGAGGAAACCCTCCGCGACCTGATGCGGCGTTTGAAGGAGGGAGAGCAGGAGGAATCGCCGCTCGCGGAGACGCCGCGAGAGCTCCGCGCGGCGCACTGGGTGAGGCCGGAGCTGGTCGCGGAGGTGGAGTTCACCGAGTGGACCTCGGATGGAAGGCTCCGTCATCCGTCGTTCAAGGGGCTTCGGTTCGACAAGCCCCCGAAGGACGTCCGCCGCGAGCTAGAATGACCGCCGTGATCGGCGTCGCGATCCTGCCCGTTCTGCTCTCAGCCTTCGGAGAGCAGATCTGGTTCCTGGACGTCGAGACGTTTCTCCTTCTTCGAAAGGAGATGGCCGGCGAGGAGGGGGAAAGAGATCTGAAGCGACCGCGCGCGTGGTACTTCGACGACTATCGCCCGGTGAACGGGGTCCTGATGCCTTACTGGGTATACGTGGAGGAGCCTCTCGTCTCCCCCGAGTACGTTTTCGAGACCATCGAAGCCAACGTCCCGATCGACGATGCGGTCTTCGAGCCGCCACCGGGGGCGGCAACGAGCTCGCGCTGAAATCAGGGGCTGCTCACGACGCCTCAGGCTTGGGCTTCCGGAAGCGCAGCAGGAAACGCACGATCCAGATCGTAGTAAAGGTGAAAAAGAGGCCGAGGACGAGAAACATCGACCTGGAGTCGAGGCGCGGCTCGGACGTCCGGTTGGTCTCGACCACCATCTGGATGACGAAGAGATAGAGCGCGAGCGAGGCCGCGCCGAGCCACTCGAGCTGGCTCGACATGTATTCGATGGTCTCCTCGCGACGCTCCGGCGCCAGCCAGAAGTCCCGGTTCGGAAGATTGAACCAATTCGAGGGAATTCTTCGAAAGAGGGCTCGCATTCCGCCGAAGAGGACGAGGGTCCCGATCAGCATCGAGGCGGAGAGCGCGAAGAACGCATCCCGGGATTGGAACCCGTTGGGCCGCCCCGACCCGTCGAAGTGGGACGCCATCCGCTCCGGCAGCAAGGGATAGTAGTGAAGGATCTGCACGATCCCGGCGGCCGCGAGAAAGAAGAGAACGGATCTCGAGGCCCTCATGTCCTTTCAGGCTAGCAAACGCACGAAGGCTGGGTCAAAGAGTCCTATTGGGAACGACGTCCTCACTTGGAGTATAAGTCTCCGAGTAATGTCGACGGCCGTCGCTTCGAAACCCGTGCGGTGGGCGAAGGTCATCGACCAGACCCGCTGCATCGGCTGCCACGCCTGCAGCACCGCCTGCAAATCCGAGAACCTGGTCCCGCTCTCCGTCCACCGGACCTACGTGAAGTACGCCGACGTCGGCGTCTTTCCCCAGGCCCGGCGCGCGATGCAGGTCACGCGCTGCAACCAGTGCGAAGCGCCGCCCTGCGCCGACGCCTGTCCGACGGGAGCGATGTATCAGCGCACGGACGGCATCGTGGACTTCGACAAGGCGATCTGCATCGGCTGCAAGGCCTGCATCGCCGCCTGCCCGTACGACGCGATCTTCATCAATCCCGAGGACCACTCGGCCGAGAAGTGCAACTTCTGCGCCCATCGGCTCGACGTCGGGCTCGAGCCTGCCTGCGTCGTGGTCTGCCCGACAGAGGCGATTTTCATCGGGGACCTGAACGACCCGGACTCCCGGGTGGCCAAAACGGTGAACCGCGAGCCCGTCCTCGTGCGGCGCCCCGAGAAGGACACCGGGCCGAAGCTCTTCTACAAGGGAGTGCACCAGGCGACGCTCGATCCCATCGCCGCCCGAAGGCCCGAGGGCGGGCTCTTTCTCTGGAGCGAGCAAGGGAGCCTCTCGCATCAGGTCACTTCCGGACACCCCGAGGGATTCGGCAGCGCGGCCGCAGCACTTCTCTCCTACGACGTCCCCCACCGCGCTCCCTGGGACTGGCGCGTGAGCCTCTACACCTGGACCAAGGGGATTGCCTCGGGGGTGTACCTCGTCGCCGCGCTGCTCGTTCTGATGAGGCTGGTCTCGGAGACGGGCGCCCTGTGGCAGTGGGCCGCCCCGTTACTCGGCGGCTTTTTTCTGGCGTCGACCGGAGCGATCCTGATCTGGGACCTCGAGCATCCCGAGCGTTTCTACATGATCTTCACCCGCGGACGGTGGAAGAGCTGGCTGGTGAAGGGAGCGTACATCATCGGCGGCTTCAGCGCCGTGCTCGCGGCTCATTTCCTCTCGAGCTTCGGCGGCGGCTCGCATTTCCAGTCAATGCTGATGATCCCCGGCATCCCCCTCGCGGCCTTGACGGCGATCTATACCGCCTATCTCTTCGCCCAGTCCAAGGCGCGGGACCTGTGGCAGAATCCCTTGCTGCCGCCTCAATTCGTGGTCCACTCCATCCTCGCCGGGGCCGCGGTCCTGGCCCCGGTTTCGTCGGCGATCGACACCGGCGCCGAGGCGCCCCTTCTCCGCATCGTGGCCCTCGCGAGCTTCCTTCACCTCTTCCTCGTCTGGGGCGAGTCGACGCTCGCCCACGTGACCGCGCACGCGCGGCTCGCCGCGTGGGAAATGACGCGGGGAAGGTTTCGCGGCTTCTTCTGGACTTCGGTCGCGCTCGTCTCCTGCGGCCTCTTCGCCCCGCACGTCGGGAGCTTCGGAGCGATCGCCGCTCTCTTCGGCCTCCTGGCGTACGAGCACGCGCACGTGCAGGCGGCGCAGTCGGTGCCACTCGCATGAGCGGCACCTCGTATCCTGGACCGAGCCGAATCCACCTCGCGGCCTTTCCCCCGAAGGAAAAGTGGGACGAGTGGAAAGAGCTCGACTCCTCCGCCTGGCCCCGACGGGTCGAGCGCCGCTACATGCTCGTTCCCACCACCTGCTTCAACTGCGAGTCCGCCTGCGGGCTTCTCGCCTACGTCGACCTCGACACGAAAGAGATTCGCAAGCTCGAGGGAAATCCCGAGCATCCGGGATCGCGGGGGAAGAACTGCGCCAAGGGACCGGCGACGCTCAACCAGTCGCAGGATCCCGAGCGGATCCTCCACCCTCTGAAGCGTAGGGGTAAGCGCGGAGAGGGTCTTTGGGAGCGCGTGTCCTGGGACGAGGCGCTCGACGACATCGCCTCCCGGATCCGGAGGGCGATCCAGGAGGGTCGTCGCAACGAGGTCGTCTATCACGTGGGGCGTCCGGGCGAGGACGGCTACGCCGAACGGGTGATGGCCGCCTGGGGCCTCGACGGCCACAACTCCCACACCAACATCTGCTCCTCGGGCGCCCGCGCGGGCTATCACTACTGGATGGGATTCGACCGGCCGAGCCCCGACCACGCGAACGCCGACGCGATCCTCCTGGTGAGCGCCCACCTCGAGTCCGGCCACTACTTCAACCCCCATGCGCAGCGCATCATGGAGGCGAAGCGGGAGGGGGCGAAGCTCATCGTTCTCGACGTGCGCCTCTCGAACACCGCGACCCACGCCGATCATTGGCTCGCTCCCTATCCCGGGAGCGAAGCGGCGATCTTCCTCGCCATCGCCCGCCGCCTCATCGAGACGAAACTCTACGACCGCGACTTCGTGCGGCGCTGGTGGAACTGGCGGGAGTACCTGGAGGCCGCGAGGCCCGATCTTTCGCCGACGTTCGAGAGCTTCGAAGAGGTCCTCGACGGCCTCTACCGCGATTTCACCTTCGAGTACGCGGCGAAGGAGTCGGGAATCGACGCCTCGGTCCTCGAAGAGGTCGCCGGAATCGTGGCGAAGGCGGGCCCGCGCCTTTCGACGCACAACTGGCGGAGCGCCGCCGCGGGAAACCTCGGAGGCTGGCAGGTCTCGCGCACCCTCTTCCTGCTGAACGCGCTCCTCGGAGCCGTCGCCAGGCCCGGCTCCGTCTATCCCAACGGATGGAACAAATTCGTCGCGAGGCCCATCCACCTTCCGCCCCACCCCGACGTGTGGAACGAGATGAGCTGGCCCGCGGACTATCCCCTATCGCTCCACGAGATGTCGTTTCTACTCCCCCATCTCGTCAAGGAAGGACGCGGGCGGCTCGACGTGTATTTCACCCGGGTCTACAACCCCGTCTGGACCAACCCCGATGGGTTCACCTGGGTCGAGATGCTGACCGACGAGCGGAAAGTCGGTCTCCACGTCGCGCTCACTCCCACCTGGAGCGAGACCGCTTATTTCGCCGACTACGTTCTGCCCATGGGGATCGGAAGCGAGCGCCACGACATTCATTCCTACGAGACCCACGACGCGCAATGGATCGGCTTCCGCCAGCCGGTGATGCGCGCCGCTCGCGAGCGCCTCGGAGAGACGGTAACCGACAGCCGGGACGCGAATCCGGGCGAGGTCTGGGAGGAGAACGAGCTCTGGATCGAGCTCTCGTGGCGAATCGATCCCGACGGCGCCATGGGGATTCGCAAGTTCTTCGAGTCGCGCGAGCGCCCGGGGGAGAAGCTCGGGGTCGACGAGTACTACCGCTTCATCTTCGAGAACTCCGTCCCCGGTCTTCCGCAGAGAGCGGCCGCGGAAGGTCTCGAGCCTCTCGCCTACATGCGCCGCT
>DAISKN010000492.1:0-3162 GCA_036820975.1 Acidobacteriota bacterium
AGGCACCCACCAGGGAAGCCTGGAACACCGAGATCCCTTCCGTGACGTTGCCCTCATAGCAGCCTGTAGGGCGTCCTCGATGCGCTTGCACGCGCTCACCCGCGGTCGCGCCTCGACGCGATCAATACGACGACCGAGCGCGCCGCTACTTCGTAGATCCGGGACCGTATCGGCACTTCGCGTCCCGGCTCACAGAAATCCGCAGGACTCGGAAGGCTCGTGTCGACTACCCGCTTCCACTTGCCGAGGTCACCTTCCTGAACCGTGAACGTCAGCGCTCGCCAGTAGGCGTTGATCATCACGTAGAGATCGTCGTCGCCCTGGGAGGCGCCGCTCAGATGGAACGCGAGGTTTCGAGAATCGTGGGTGAGGTCGGCGTGGGCGCCGACGCCGTGCCACCGGACGTCTTCGCGCCAGAACCGACTTCGCGCCAACGAGGGATGCGCCTTGCGAAACGCAATGGCGAGCTTGAAGAAGCGGAACATGTCGCGATGCGACTCGAGCCGTCTCCAGTCGAGCCAGGTCGTGTCGTTGTCTTGATTGTAAGGATTGCTGTTACCCCGCTGCGTCTGCATGAACTCGTCGCCCGCACGGAACATGGGGGTCCCGTTCGAGAGCAGAAGCAGGCAGCAGAAGTTCTTGATTTGCTGCTGCCGGAGGGCCGCCACGTCGGCGGGTACGCCCTCGTCGCCTTCCCACCCGCAATTCCAACTGTAGTTCGCGACGGGCCCATCCCGGTTGTCGTGGCCATTCGCCCAGTTTCGCCTCTCGTTGAATGTCACGAGATCGTACAGCGTGAAGCCGTCGTGCGAGACGACGTAGTTGACGCTCTGATAGGGATGAAACGCATGAGCCCGATCGCCTGGGAACAAGTCGTCGCTCCCGTACAATCGGTACATCAGAGCGCCGACCAGCCCGGGGTCCCCTCTCACGAACCGGCGCACCTCGTCCCTGAATCTCCCGTTGCATTGCAGCCAGGACAACTCCGGAAATCCTCGTCCGAGTTGATAGACGCCCGCCGCATCCCACGGCTCGGCGATGAACCGCAGGCCGGCGAAGGTCGGGTCCGACATGATATCGGCGAACAGCATCGGGTCGGTCAAGTTGATAGAACCGTCGGAATTTCGGCTGAAGACAGAGGCAAGGTCGAATCGAAAGCCGTCGACGTGCATCTCCGTGACCCAGTGCCGCAGACTGTCCAGGATCATCTTGCGTACGGTCCGGTTCGGCGAGTGGATGGCGTTGCCGACGCCTGCGAAGTTCTCATAGGGGACGAGGGCATCGTCGGAGATCGCGTAATAGGTACTATTGTCGATGCCTTTGAAGCTGTAGGTCGGTCCGGTATGGTCGCCCTCGGCCGTGTGGTTGTACACGACGTCCAGAATCACCTCGATGCCGGCCGCATGCAGCGCTCTCACCATCGTCCGGAATTCCTCGACTTGCGCGCAGCGCGAGGGCTCCATCGAGTAAGCGTGATGGGGCGCGAAGAAGTTCAGCGGCATGTAGCCCCAGTGGCTTCCCTCCTGCGGGTCGCATTGGAACACGGGCATCAGCTCCACGGCCGTGACGCCAAGGTCCTGGAGATACGGGATCTTCTCGATGACTCCCGTGTAGGTGCCTCGGGCGCCTTCGCTGACGCCCGAGCTTCCGTGGCGGGTGAACGCCCTCACATGGAGCTCGTAGATAATCGTGTCGCCCTCGTGCCGGGGTGCAACATCCCCCTGCCAATCGAAATCGGCGTGGCGGACACAGAAATGAAGCTCGCCGAGCGGCGCGCGCCCCGCATTCGACCCCGGCCGAATCGCCGCCTGCCGGTCGAAGGCGGGCGGAAAGAACACCGCGGCCGCGTATGGATCGAGGAGGATCTTCTCGCGATCGAACCGGTGCCATTCGAAGCGACCTGCCGGCGGCGGACCGTCGATGGCGTACGCATAGTAGGCGGCGGCCGGCGCGGCGCGCTTCGGAATGCGGCAATGCCAGATGCGGCCGGACTTGTTGCGAAGCGGGTCGAGGCAGTACTCGAACATCGGAGTCGCGAACTCGGACGAGCCGTACAGCAGCAGCGTGACTCTCTCCGCGAATCTCGAGTACAGCGCGAAGTTGTACGCGCCGTCGGCGGCGACCCACGAGACGCCGAGGGGGAACGGGGATCCTTCGGTCGCCGCCCACCGCCCTCGTGACGCGGTTATGGTTGCCATGTCAGCGATTCGCCCGCGGGATGACGGATGGCGCAAACCAGCACGAATCGGCGCCCAAGATTGAAGCCCCTTGATTCCCGCGGGCGTAAAATCCTCCCTCGGGATAGTCGAAGGTCGAGGTCGAATCCCGGCCGCCCGCCATGAGGTGTCCATCTTCGTACCGTCGGGCTGACGTGGGCGACTTCTGTCGCGTCCGCATTGAATCAACTCCAGCCGCGCTCGTGGTCACCTCGCACCGCGTTCCGGGTCAACGCCTTCGGGATCGTCATCCTGGAGATGGATATCGTGAAGCCCCTGCAGCGGCCGCGCAAGGGATGGATGCTGCAGTTTCACTTCACGCCCGGGTTTTGAAGCGGGGACCGCCCTAGGCCACGAGCTCCTCTGGAAACGCCGCCGGGAGTCCGAGCGCGGTCAAGGTCTCGAGGATCCTCTCGGGCCTCCCCCAGTCGCTCCAGGCAACGCCTTCGAGCTCGAGGACCTTCAGCCGCTCGGGCGCCCGCTGGAGCAGGTCGCAAGAGAAGTCCAGCGATGGAACCTCGGTGTAGAGACGCTCGATCGCGGCGCCGTCGTCGCCGGCTCGCAGAGCCTCCCCGTAGCGGATGAAAGAGGGCATGACCTCGGGGAGAACGCGCCGGCCGAGATCCCAGAGCGCCCGCGCTCTGGCGGCCGCGACGAGGGTGTTCCACAGGGCGCCCTGTCGAAGCGCTTCTTCGGCAAGCCTTCGCGAGGCCTTTTCGAGAAACGCTTCCACGCGGCGCGCGGCGCCGTTCGTCCCGCCGGAGGACGGCACGATCCAGCCGTAGTCCACCTCCGCGGCGACGGGCCGGACCCCGAGGAGCACCAGTCCCTCCGGATTCCCCTCGGCCGCCCGCACCGCGTCCCGGACCGCGTCGAGGAACGCGGTCTCCGGATAGACGAAATGGTCCGACGGGTAGATCACGACGGCCGCCCTCGGATCGCGCGC
>DAISKN010000492.1:3262-5627 GCA_036820975.1 Acidobacteriota bacterium
CGGTTCCGCGGCTGAAGGATGACGCGGCCTTCTCCCCGGCCCCCCAGCTGCTCGGCGAGGTAGCTCCGGTGATCGGGCGCGGCGACGACCAGCCGGCGCTCGGCGCCCGACAGCGCGTCCGCTCGATCGACGGTGTGCTGGAAGAGCGAGCGAGTCCCGGTGAAAGAGCAGTACTGCTTGGGCTTGTGGTGGCCGAGCCACTCCTCCACGAACGACCGCATCCGCTCCCCCTCGCCTCCGGCGAGCACGACGGACCAGAGCCCTCCGTTGTCCTCGTTCATCAGCGCACCTCAGGGAATCCAGTAAACAAGACTCGTGCCATCGAGGTTTTGCCGGAAGCCCGGGTATGGACCGACCTTTCGTTAGGAAATACTTGAATTCCCTGGGTCCCAATTGGCTCCGCGTGTCAATTCGTCTCAGGGACCCGATTCGTCGTGATTCCAGCGTGGGTATGGAGGCTCACGCCAGGGGCGAAAGACGCAGCCCGCCGGAGGTGAGGAAGGAAGCGGTCGGTCAGGCGCGCACCGATTTTTCTTGCGCCCCAGGCCGGCCGAGCTACCATCGGTGCGTTTTCATAAGGAACGGGCCGCTTTTCACTTCGGGCTCTTCAAAGTCCAGCAGTTCGGCCTCAACGACGTCCGAGACGATGGTGAGCTTCTAGAGGTCGACCTCAGCGGCCGCAACGAGGATGGCGGCCTTTTGAAAGGGATGTCCATGACCCTGGAGTGCGACGACGATGGAATACGCTCGCGCGACTCCGCGGATGTTCCCTTCCCTCAGGGGTCTCGTGCGGCCGGAATCGCCGAGCGGGTGGTACTCCTCAAGAGCAGGATGGACTGAGGGCGATCCTCCACGCGGAAGTCATTCGCGATCGCGTTTCTTCTTGAGCTCACACTCGGTGAGCGCCGGGAAGCCTCCGATGCCCGACCGGAGCGCCGCGCGCCGGTATTCTTCCCCGTGCGGCCGCATCGCTCGAACCGATGAATCGGACGCAGACTTTCTAATGGTTCGCCAATTCCCAATCGAGGTACTCTGTCACCGCCGTTCGGGCTTCCGGTCGTCCTCCGGAGAGAGCCGCGGCGGTTGCGCGGAGAGCAAGTTAACGAAAACATGGCCTTAGGATCGCTACCATCGCGCCCGGCGCCGTTCGCCTGCTGTTGCTCCTCGGTGGTGCCCGACAGTCTGGTGCCGGTTGAGGCGGCACTTGGTTATTATCTCGCCTGCACGGGTTACCTGAGCCTTCACGCCGTTCAACACGATGTGCTGCCCGCATTCCGCTTCGCAATGGTGGCTTTCGTCGTGCGCTTGACCGTTCTCACGCGGGCTGCCGGGGTCGTCCGTTCCCTCCGCGGCGTTCGCCCCCGCGGGGCCCAGGAACCGTCACCTGGCCGGGAAGCCGGAGTTCCTGACCGATGACAACCCCAACTGCCGCCGCCGGCCTGAGCTCCGCCGAGGCGGCCGTCCGTCTCGCCGCCCACGGGCCGAATTCGCTTCCCGAAGCCCGACCCACCCCCTTGTGGATACGGTTTCTGCGGCAATTCCAGAGCCCGCTCATCTACATTTTGCTCTTCGCGCTCGCGTTCGATTTGGCGATCTGGCTCTACGAAGGCGGGACGCCCGTTGAGGCCATCGCCATCGCGGCCATCCTCCTGCTGAACGCCTGGCTGGGCACGTTTCAAGAGCATCGATCGGAGCGGGCGCTCGCGCAGCTCAAGGCGATGGCCGCCCCGCTTGCCTGGGTCCTGCGGGACGGGAAGCTCTCGCACATTCCGAGCGGCGGGATCGTCCCCGGCGATGCGGTTCGCGTCGAGGCCGGCGAGCGCGTCTCGGCCGACGGCCGACTGGTCGAGGTCCTGGGAGTCATGGTGGATGAGTCCATCCTGACGGGCGAGTCGGTCCCCGTCGACAAGTCGCCCGCCGACGAGGTGTTCAGCGGGACGCTGGTCGTGCGCGGCAAGGGCTTCTTCGAGGTCACGAAGACGGGCGCGGAAAGCACGATGGGGCGGCTCGCGACCATGCTGGGCACCATCCAGGCCGAGCCGACCCCTCTCGAGAAGCGCCTGACGCTATTCGGACATCAGATCGCCCGCTGGGTCGGCGCCCTGGCCGTCCTCCTCGCGGTCGCGGGCATCGCGGCGGAGGGGCTTTCTCACTTCGAAGAGGTCGTCCTGTTCGCCGTCGCGCTCGCCGTCGCGGCCGTCCCGGAGGGGATGCCCGCCGTCGTGACGCTGACGCTCGCGCTTGGCGTGCAGCGTAT
This sequence comes from Acidobacteriota bacterium, assembly GCA_036820975.1. Lineage (GTDB taxonomy): Bacteria > Acidobacteriota > Vicinamibacteria > Marinacidobacterales > SMYC01 > DAISKN01. The sequence goes on from DAISKN010000492.1 coordinate 5,520, forward strand.
GGCGCGCCGGCACGCCGTCGTCCGGCGCCTGAGCGCCGTCGAGGCGCTCGGCTCGGTCACCGTGATTGGCGTTGTTAATGCTGGGACGACCACCGAGAACCAGATGAG
>DAISKN010000493.1:0-5621 GCA_036820975.1 Acidobacteriota bacterium
TAGGGACTCTTGTCCGAGGAGAAACGCACGTCGCGATGGATGCGGAAGAGCGACCCGCCCACCGGCCGCGGGTCGGCGACGAGGTGGGGGTTGATGCGGCGCAGGTGAGGGCCGAAGTCGGAGATGAATTGAAGGAGCGGCTCCTTCACGTCCCGCTCGTAGCGCGGCTTGTTCTTCAGAAACCAGTCGCGGTCGTTGTTCTTCGAAAGATCCCGAAAGAATCGGAACAGTTCTTTCCTGATGTGGCTCACTCGCCGATGTCCTCCGCCCACAGGTCCGGCTTCTCGCGCTTCAGCCGCTCCATCCAGGCGACGGCTCGCGAGTCGTCGAGGACCTGGATCTGGACTCCGTGGCTCTTCATCCACTCTTCCTCGCCCCGGAATGTCCGGTTCTCTCCGATGATCACGACGGGAATGCGGTAGAGGACGGCGGTTCCTGAGCACATCGAGCACGGGCTGAGCGTCGACACCAGGGTCAGCTCGCGCCAGTCACGGCGCCTTCCCGCTCTCCGAATCGCGACCATCTCCGCGTGCGCCGTCGGATCCCCGGTCTGAACGCGCTCGTTGTGCCCGGCGGCGACGATGGTTCCCGAGGAATCGACGAGAACGGAGCCGATGGGAATGCCGCCTTCGTTCCAGGACTTCTCCGCTTGCTTGATGGCGGCGCTCATCCAGTCCATCGCTGTACCGCGATCGGCAGCTCCGCTCGACATCGGACGCATTCTACCTGGAATCGGACGGCGACAGGAGATGTCCCCGAGCATGCATCCCGAGATCGCGAGAGGGTTGTCCTGGGGCGTCGATTCCAGATAGGATTGCAGCTCGTTTTCTGCCTGCACATGTCGAGAAACTCCCAGGTCACCTGGCAGTGGCTCCTGCTCGCGAAGCTCGAACGCTCGAAAGGCGCGACCCTCGAGGAACTCGTCGGTTGCCCCGGCCGCCGTTTCCGCTTGGTCGAATCGCGACAATCTCCGCGTGGGCCGTAGGATCGCCGGTCGGCACGCGCTCGTTGTGGCCCGCGGCGATGATGGTTCCCGCCGCGTCGACGAGAACGGAGCCGATGGAACGCCGCCTTCGTTCCGGGACTTCTCCGCTCGTGAGAGGGCGGCGGACATCTTTCGGGAAATTCCACGTTCGCGAGATGAGACGCGTTTGCGTAACATGAAGTCTATGGCTGAGGTGCTGCCGGTCGACCGCGAGAACGCATTCTGGGCGGGCGTCGAACATGCCAGGAGGTTCTTCATGGGCGAGGCCGATGTCCAGCGTGCCTTGGAGCGGCTCGCGCGGGTGCTCGACGAGAAGGGAGTTCCTTACGCCGTCGTTGGAGGCCTAGCGCTCAACGAGTGGGGATATCGGCGAGTCACGGTGAACGTCGACGTCTTGCTGACCGCCGACGGCCTTCGCACACTTAAAACAGAGGTCTTGGGTTTGGGTTACGTGGAGAAGTTCCCAGGAAGCCGCGGACTGCGGGACACCGTGACGGGCGTCGACATCGACGTTCTGATCACCGGCGAGTATCCGGGAGACGGTAAGCCAAAGCCGGTGGCGTTTCCCGATCCGGCCGAAGTCGCCGTTCGCGGCCGGCGCGTGGCGCTTCTGCCGCTCGCGAAGTTGATCGAGCTGAAACTCGCGTCGGGGATCAGCGCCCCGCACCGGCTGAAGGACCTCGCCGACGTGTTGGAACTGGTTCGGACGCTGTCTCTCCCCCGCGACTTGGCCGATTCGCTGGATGCGTTCGTTCGCGCCAAGTACGACGAGTTGTGGCAAGCCGCCCAATCGGCCGACATCGAGTGAACCCGCCTGTCATCCAACTATGGCGGCGTCGGTCCGCCGAGCACCGTTTCACAGCAGATTCGCCCGCGTGAGCGTCTCCTCGACGAGCTCGTAAACGTAGTCCTTGAGCTGCGCCTTCGATCGCGGGTCGGGGTTCGTGAACTGGACTCCAGCGCCTTCGGGAAGTCCCTGCTTGCGGACGCCGCCGGGGTTGCTCCACGCGATGCGCGCCTCGAGCTCGAGGGGCTCGCGGTCCCGAAACGTGCAGAACGTCAACCGCACCGGCCAGTCGACTCGGAACGGAACCATGGAGTGCACGTAGGCTCCGCCGACGCTGATGTCCTGGATCTTCCCCGAGAAGAAGTTGTCGCGGGTCTCACAGAGCACGTCGGCGTCCGCGGGAACCCGAAGAAAGTCGACGGGGATCTTCTCGCGGAATCGCCGCGGAGCCGCCGCCGCGGCGACGGCCGCGCTCTCGTTCGGCCGCGCGTCCGGACGATAGAGGCCGGAGAAGATGCTGTCGAGCGTGAACGTGACCTCGACCCACTCCTTATGGAGCTCGGGACTCAAGCGGCCTCCGGTCTCGTTGCGGATCTTGTACAGACGCGTGTACTGCTGGAAGACGTCGACGATGTGCGATTGCGTGGCGGACATGGCACCCCACTCCCTTGGTTCGGACTTCCGGCGCCAGCACTGCCCTACAAGAACCGTTCCAGCCACGGGACCGGGGGGTAAACCTCTGTAAGCTCGGGATCTTTTGCCATTTCCGGGAGATCGGGGGCGAGGCGAGACCGTGGGGTTTCTCCATCGGGCTCACGTTTCATTTTGAGATCCCTCGCGCTGGATTCGGAAGCGGCGGGCTTTCAGCTCGAAGCGAGGAAGGCTGCCAACGGGAGCGAGCGAGACCTCGGCACGGAGACCGAGGCGGCGATGGAGCTCCTTCTCGAGCCGCGCTTTCACCTCTTCGGGCTTCGGTCCCTCGGTCACCTCGACCGCGGCGCGCAACTCCCACATGCGGCGCCGTTCGAAGATCTCGATCTGAAACTCGGAGATCGAGGCCTCTTCGCGGACGATGCTCTCGACGGCGGCGGGGTAGACGTTGACCCCCCGCACCTGAACCATTTCGTCGGCCCGACCGAGAACGCCCCCGGGGAATCGGAGAAACGCGCGCCCGCAGGCGCAGGGAGTCGAGCGAAGTCGAACCAGGTCGCCGGTGCGGTAGCGAACGACGGGCGCCGCCCAGCGTCCGAGGTTCGTGAGCACGAGCTCTCCCGTTTCGTCCTCGCCGACTTCGGCGTCGCCTCCGACCTCGAGCACCTCGGCGGCGAACTGCGACTCGATCACATGCATCCCCTCGCCCTCGGGGCACTCGTAGCCCCAGGGCCCCGCTTCGCTCAACCCGGCGTGATCCCACGCGCGCGCGCCCCACGCGGACTCGATCTGGCTTCGCGTCGTCGGGATGCTCGCTCCGGGCTCGCCCGCGTGGATCGTGGCGCGGATGTCGCTCCCCGCGATATCGATTCCGCTCTCCCGCGCGACCTCCGCGAGCCTCAGAGCGTAGGTGGGCGTCGAGAGCAGAACCGTCGCGCGGCATTCGAGGATGGCGTCGAGCCGCTGGAGCGAGCTCTGGGCGCCGCCGGGAATCGCCTGCGCTCCGATCTGATGAGCGGCCTCGAATCCCGCCCAGAAGCCGACGAACGGGCCGAAGCCGAATGCCGCGAACACGCGATCTCCTCGGCCGACGCCGAAGGCGCGATAAATGTGCTGCCAGCAGCGCGTGAACCAGGCCCAGCTCGCCTCGGTGTCGAGGACCTTGAGCCGCCGTCCGGTGGTTCCCGAAGTAGAGTGAATCCGCGTGTACTCCGAAGGCTCGTACGTCAGGTTGGTTCCATAAGGCGGGCTCGCCGCCTGGTCGTCGAGGAGCTCGCTCTTGGTGGTGAAGGGAAGGCGCCGAAGGGCGTCCACGGATGGAAGGGGAAGCCGCACGTGTTCGAGCTTCCTCCGGTAGAAGGGGTTCCGTTGCGCGAGGAGCGCGAGGCCGTGGTTCAAGAGGTCGAGCTGCCGCTCGAATATCGGATCGCGGCCGGAGGTCACGACCGGTAGTATATTCTCGCCATGTTCTGGAAAGAGATACGCACCCCCGCCGCCATCGTCGACCTCGATCGGCTCGAAGCCAACACCTCTCGCATCTCCGAGCGCGTGCGCAGCCTCGGCGCGAGGCTGCGGCCGCACGTGAAGACGCACAAGTGCCTCGAGGCCGCGCGCTTCCAGATTGAGGGGCACTTCGGCGGCATCACCGTCTCGACTCTCGCGGAGGCGCGCTTCTTCGCCGGCCACGGGTTCCGGGACATCACCTACGCCGTTCCCATAGCCGTCTCCCGTCTCGAAGAGGCGGTCGAGATCGGGCGTTCCATCGATGCCCTTCATCTCCTTCTCGACCACGAATCCACCTTCGAGGAGATGTCCGCCTGCGCCCGCGCGAAGGGAACCCGCATCTCCTCTTTCTTGAAAGTCGACTGCGGCTACCACCGCGCCGGGGTCGATCCGGAGAGCGACCGGAGCGTCGCTCTGGCCCTTCGCATGGCGAAGTCGGCGGACGTCGATTTCCGCGGAATCCTGACCCATGCCGGACACTCCTATAACTCGACGAACGCCGGGGAGATCAAGTCCGTCGCCGAGACCGAGAGACGCGTGATGGTCCGATTCGCCGAGAAGCTGGCCCGCGCGGGAGCGCCGCCTCCCGAGGTCAGCGTCGGATCGACGCCGACCATATCTCTCGGCGAGTCCCTCGATGGCGTGACCGAGGCGCGGCCCGGCAACTACGTTTTCTACGATCGCTTCCAGGCGGCGGTCGGGAGCTGCGGAATCGCGAACGCGGCGTTCAGCGTGCTCGCCACCATCCTGAGCCATTATCCCGAGAGAAACGAGATCCTCATCGACGCCGGCGGGCTCGCGCTCTCCCGGGACGAAGGGCCGACGCATCTCGATGCCGATTGCGGCTACGGAGAGGTGTTCACCGCCGACGGAGCCACCCACCTGGCCTCGCTTCGAGTCCGCTCACTGTCGCAGGAGCACGGAAAGATCCAGGGCCTGGTCCCTCTCGAGTACTCGGCCTTACCCGTGGGCGCGAAGATCCGCATCGTGCCCAATCACTCCTGCCTCTCCGCGGCCCTGTTCGACCGCTACCACGTGTTTCGGGGAGACGCCGCCGTCGACGAGTGGCGGCCGGTCCGCGGCTGGTAGAGGCATGATATGCTTGGGCCACGGAGAGTTCCGAAGCGGTCGAGGAGGATTGGCCGCGGATGGACAGACAGAACCTCGGCCCCTATCGACTGGAGCGGCTGCTGGGACGCGGGGGGATGGGTGCGGTTTATCTCGCGCACGATCCCCGGCTCTCGCGCGACGTCGCACTCAAGGTTCTTTCCCCGTCTCTCGCCTCGTCGCCCGGCTTCCGCGAGCGTTTCCTGAGCGAAGCCCGTTCCTGCTCCCGACTGAATCATCCGAACATCACCATCATCCACGAGATCGGTCAGGAAGACGGCCTCGACTACATCGCCTTCGAGTACGTCGAGGGCGATGACCTCGAAGCGCACCTGGAGCGGGAAGGAAGTCTTTCGGTCGAGCGCGCTCTCGAAATCGCGCTGCAGCTCGCGTCCGCCCTGTCCCACGCTCACGGACGTGGAATCGTCCATCGCGATCTGAAGCCCGCGAACGTAGTGATCTCGACGCTGGGAATCCCGAAGATCCTCGACTTCGGCCTCGCGAAAGAGATGCCTCTCGCGATCGCGTCCGAGGGGGACACCCTCGCCCGCCTCACCCAGGCGGGAATGATCGTCGGCACCATCGCCT
>DAISKN010000494.1:0-5615 GCA_036820975.1 Acidobacteriota bacterium
CTCCTTTTCACCGTTCGAGAGGAGAACGAGAATCGAATCTACGCCGTCGAGGACCCCGAGCTCATCGCGGGAACAGGCGTGCGTCGAGGATCGGCGGAGGTCGGCGACGGCGTTCCGAACTACGCGGTTCTCCCGCCGATTCGCCGCGGTTCGACCGTGGCCTCGTTCCTGGACCGACAGCGAACCGTTCTGCCCGAGGACACCCTGAGGGCGGTCGAGGACTACGATGTGGACTTCGACCTCGACTTCGTCGGGCAGCCGTACGTCGTCGCCGGCTCCAACCGGTTCGGATCGTTCCTGGGCGGGGGGGCTTCCTTCTTGTGGAGTGACATGCTGGGAAATCACCAGCTCGGCCTCCAGGTCCAGTCCACGGGAGAAATCGAGAACATAGCCGCGATCGCCGGATACGAGAACCGCGATTCCCGATGGTACTGGGGAGGGTCGGTCTCGCACCTTCCGTTCTCGAGCGGCGGCTATTCCTCCGCATTGGTCGAGATCGATGGACAGCTCGTGGGGGTCGAGGAGCTCGAGGAGCTGACGCAGACCGAGAGCCGCGTCGGCGGCTACGCCGCGTACCCCTTCAACCGGGCTCAGCGGCTCGAATTTTCCGGCGGCTTCACGAGGTACGGGTTCTCCCGTACCGCCGAAACCCTCGCCGTCTCGCTCGAGACCGGAGAGATCCTGATCGACGAATCGATCGATCTCCCCGCGCCCGCGGATCTGTATCTCGGCGACGCGAGCGCGGCCCTGGTTGACGATACCGCGGTCATCGGGCCCACCAGCCCGCTCGCGGGCACGAGGTATCGACTGGAGGGGGGCGCGAACTACGGTTCGCTCGATTTCCTCACCGCGCTCGCGGACTTCCGCCACTACCTCATGCCGGTTCGGCCCTTCACCATCGCGGGACGACTCCTGCACTTCGGCCGCTACGGCGGCGAGTCCGAGGACCCCAGGCTTTCGCAGCTGTTTCTGGGCTATCCCCATCTCGTGCGCGGCTATCAATCGGGCTCGTTCACCGCCGACGAGTGCCGCGCGGACGGCGGGTGCCCGGTCTTCGATCGGCTGCTGGGGAGCCGGCTTCTGGTCGCCAACCTGGAGGTACGGTTCCCGCTCAGCAGCGCTTTCGGGGCCGACCCCTGGACCGGGCCGATCCCCATCGAGATCGCCGTCTTCGGCGACGCCGGTTATGCCTGGAACCAGGACTCGACTCCGGACCTCTTCGGCGGAAGCCGGGAGCCGGTGACGAGCGCCGGAGTGGCGTTGCGGGTGGCGCTTCAGCGGTATCTCGTTTTCGAATTCGACTTCGTGCGTCCCTTCGATCGTGCGGAGAACGGGTGGCTTTTCGAGTTCAGCCTGCAGCAGGGGTTTTGATCCCGCACCCCTGTTTCGCTATTTGACTGCGCTGGCCGAAGTCGTCTCTAGCTTGGTCGGGCCGCGTCCGTGCTTCTCGAACCAGTAGCGCAGGTAGAGCTGCGTCCTCATGAAGTTCGAGGGTTTCGACGTCGTCCCGTGGAACTCCTCGTTGAAGCGCACCATCGCCGTCGGGACCTTCCGCATCATGAGCGCCTGGTAGTACTCCTCCGTCTGGGGCATCGGAGTCCGGAGGTCCTGCACCCCGGTCATGAGCATGGTGGGCGTCTTGACGTTTCCCACGTACATCAGGGGGGAGCGCGCCAGGTACTCGCTCGGATCTTCCCAGAACGGCTTCGCGAAGTTCCGGTACCAGTTCGGGCTGTCCGTCGTGCCGACGAAAGACAGCCAGTTCGTGACCGGGCAGTTCGAGGAGGCCGCGGCGAATCGGTCGGTATGTCCGACGACCCAGGCCGTAAGCACCCCTCCCCCGCTGCAGCCGTAGACGAACATGTTGCGCTCGTCCACGAAGCCGCGGGCGACGGCCGCGTCCACTCCCGCCATCAGGTCGTCGTAGTCCTTGCTCGGATAGGCGTTTTTGATCGCGTTTCCGAACTCGCTCGAGTATCCCGACGAGCCCCGGGGGTTGGTGTAGAGGACGAGGTACCCCTGCGCCGCGTGCTCCTGCCAGCCGTAGTTGAAGCCGACGCCGTACATCCCGTGAGGTCCGCCGTGGATCGAGAGCATCAGCGGATGCTTCGCCTCGGGGCGCCCGGAAGAGAAGTCCGGCGGGTACACGAGCCAGCCCTGGATGCGAAGCCCGTCGACCGAGTCGTACCAGATCTCTTCCACGCGGCCGAGCTCGACCCCTTCGAGGATGTCGTCGTTCACGAAGGTGATCTGCTTCGGCGCCGGCGCTCTGGGATCGAGGACCACGACGTCGCCGGGCTCGTGCGGGCTCGTCATCGTTCCCGCGGCGACGCCGGAGCTCGAGAGGCTTCTGACCGAAAGAAGGTGATTGCCGTCGGTGACCTTCTTCACGTCGCCTTCCATCGAGGCGAAGTACAGGTTCGACTTCCCTTCCTCGGCGACGTTGAAGTAGACCCCTCGCCCATCCGGCTCCCACACGAGCCCCTGGGGCGTCCGGTCGAGACCCGACGTAAGCGTCTTGACGCCCTTCCCGTCGATGCCGCTCACGTAGAGCTTGGAGTTGATGAAGGTATCGTCGGTCCAATCGTAGCCTGTATAGGCGACGAAGCGCCCGTCGGGCGACACCACGGGATCGGAATCCGGACCCATGCGGTCGGTGACCTGCCGGATGGAGCCGTCATCGAGGCGGACGGCGTAGATCTCCGTCTCCCGCCAGGCGTGCTCCCAGTCAGGCGTTCGCAATCCCGTGAACAGGATCTCCCGTCCGTCGGGCGTGAACGAGATGGGAGAGTTCCGCCCGTCGTCGTATTCCCCGTCCGTGAGCTGGCGGGGAGTTCCGCCCGACGCCGTCACCACGAAGACGTGCTGATAACCCTCTTCGGTGAAACCGATTTGATCCTGGCGGTAGTCGAGCCGCTCGACGATGCGAGGCGCTTCCGTCCATTTCGCTCCCTCGGGGGCGGCCGGAAGATCGATCTTCCAGGGGTCCTTCTTCGGCACCATCGCCACGAAGGCGATGGACGTTCCGTCCGGGGACCAGGTGATGCCGCGAGGGGCTTTCTCGACCCGGGTGATCGGGGTCGTCGCCCCTTCGGCGTCCATGTAGCGGACGAAAATCTGCGGGCCTTTGGGCTCTCCCTCCTTGAGGTAAGCGATGCGCGTCCCGTCCGGCGACCACCGGGGAGAGCTTCCCTCGGTGAGGTAGCGGTTCTTGCTTCCGTCGGCGTTCACGATCCAGAGCGCCGACTCCCATTTGTCTTTCTGCTGGTCCACCCATTCGCGCCGGTAGACCACCTGCGTCCCATCGGGAGAGATCTGAGGATCGGAAACGCGCTCGAAGTCGAGGTAGCTCGAGAGCGAAAGCGTTTTCTTGGTGGCCTCCGCGGGTGAGCTCGCGACGACGGCTCCGAGAATCACGATTGGCAGGAAGTGGCGCATGACGGTTTGCCCTCCGGAAAGACGGGATTCTAACTCATTGAACGTAGCCCAGGCTTCGAAGGCGCTCGAGCTCCTCTCCGCTGATTCCCTGAGTGAGCTCCGCGTCCGATGGCAGGCGCCGATCGGCGACCCAGAGTCGCCAGGATTCCAGGAGCTTCGAGAGCTCCTGTACTTTCTCCGGATGCTTTTCGGCGACGTTCACGAGACTGAGCGGGTCCTTGCGGTGGTCGAAGAGCTCGAACTCGGGCCTGTCCTCGGGTCGCTCGCGATTTCGAATCAGCTTAAAACCTTCCCACACGATGGCCGTGCTGTTCGCGGTTCGAGGATCGCGGAACGCCTCGCTCCGGTTTCTTTCCGAGACCGCGGGACGGCGGCGCCACCTCCCTTCGTCCTGGAGGAGCGGCAGGAGACTCTGTCCCTGCATCGTCTGAGGTACGGCGAGGCCGGAAAGCTCGAGAAACGTCGGGGCGAGGTCGATCGACTGAACCGTCTCCTCGACGATCTTTCCCGCGGGCACGCGGCCGGGTCCCCACAGAACCAGCGGAACGTTGGTCATATCCCCGTAGACGCTGTTCCCGGCGAAGTGCATTCCGTGATCCAGGAACTCCTGCCCGTGGTCGCTGAGGAAGCCGACGACCGTCGTTTTTTCGAGCTCGAGCTCCCGGAGCTTCTCGAACACCCGGCCGATCTCGGCATCGACGGCGAGAATCGAGCCGTCGTACCAGTCGATCTCCCGCTCCACGAAGCGCTTTGCGTCGACGCCCGCCCGCGCGAGCTCCTCTCTCGTCGGCATCACCAGACCCCGCCGGACTCCGGCGGCGATGAACGGCCGCACCTTAGCCATCTCTTGAAGGTGTTCCACTTTCCATGCGGGGTCGGCCCATTCCGTGTCGTAAGGGGCGTAGGGCTCGAACGGCGGATGGGGATCGAGCACGTGCAGAAACGCGAAGAAGGGCACGTCCCGGTGGAGATCGAGCCACGGCAGCAGCCGGTCGACGAACGTCCGCCCGTTCTTGCTGCTGCTCCAGCCTTCGGAGAGATTCACCGAGCCGGGCTCGTGCAGTTCTTCGACGCCCTGGTGGAGGTTCGTCATCCTGCCGGTGAACCCGTTCGCGGCGGAGGCCCAGGTCGCGTAACCAGCCTCACGGTAGACCTCGGCAATCGTCACCGCGGCGCTTGGGAGCCGATCGGGGATGCCGGAGATCCCGTGGGTGCTGGGATAGAGAGACGACAAGCTCGAAGGAACCGACACCTTGGTGAAATCCGCCTGCGACTGGTTGTCGAGAAACAGCGTCCCCTCTGCCGCCATGCGCTTCAGATGGGGCGCAGTTCCTCTCCCGTACGCGTAGGCCTCGAGGTGATCGCGGCGCAGGGAATCCACGAGGATCAGGATGACTCCTCGAGGCGCGCCGGACGCGGATGTCCCCGGGCCGCGGCTCCGCACCACCGGGGCGCCCCAGAATCCCAGGGTGCCCGGTTCCTCAGCCTGAAGGGAAAGAGTCAGCGTTACCTTCTCGCCGGCGTAGTCCTCGAGCCCCACGGGAGCGACTTCCCAGCGAAAGGGCTCCTCGACCGTTCGCTCCTGGAGAATCCGCTCTTCCTTCCTCGGCAAAGTGACCCCGACGCGGAACCGCACGGGCCGGGCCTCGACCGTGCCCACCGCGAGGTCGAGCCAAGGACGCTCCGGGAGAGTCAGCTCGAATCGCACCGTCTGGGGAGCCCGCGTGACCAGGGTCTCCCGGTAGATCTCCGAAAGACCTTGCCAGCTCACACCCGAGGGAATGCCCGCGAGGTGCTCCTTCCGGAAGATGAGCCGCAGCGACTCGATCTCGAACTCCGCGTCCTTCTCGTCCGTCGGACGGAGAAAGATGTGCCGAACGAGGCTCGACGGGATCGACCGTCCGACCACGAGCGAGTAGGCGTTCGGCTCGTCCGAGGGAACGAGGGGGCTCGAGAGCGGCCAGAACCCGACGCGCGCCCTCTCTATTTCCGCTTCGAAGTCGACGGTCTCCGTTCCCACGAACGACATCGAGAAATTCGCACCTCGGGAAGCGCGTAAACTGACCTCGACGGAATGCAGGGTATCCTGCTCATCCAGATCGGCCGTGTTCTCGACGTGAACGATCGGAAACCCGGTGGTCGCGCGTCCCGTGAGCCGTCCGTTCGCGACGCGAAGA
>DAISKN010000495.1:0-5604 GCA_036820975.1 Acidobacteriota bacterium
TTGACGAAGGCCGGCCTCTCGGGCCGCGGCCCCACCAGGGACATGTCGCCCTTGAGCACGTTCACCAGCTGAGGCAGCTCGTCGATGCTGAACCGCCGCATGAACTTTCCGACCGGCGTCCGACGGGGATCGTCCGAGACCGCCCAGACCGGTCCGGTGTCGCGCTCCGCGTCCTCGTACATCGATCGGAACTTGAAGATGACGAACGGCTTTCCGTCGAGCCCCATGCGCTGCTGGGTGTAGAGCACCGGACCCTTGGAGGTGAGCCTGATGAGAAGCGCGACGACGGCGAAGGGGATCGCGAGGAGCACGAGAAGGGCGGACGAGACGGCGATGTCCATGAGCCTCTTCGCCAGCCAGTGCCATCCTCGGATCGGGGGCTCCGACAGGCTGATGATGGGCATTCCGTCGAGGTCTTCGACTCCGGCGCGAATGGAAACGTCGGTCAGGTAGTCCCAGGCGACCCTGGCGTCTAGCGCCTCGCGATGGGCGAAGGCCACGAGCTCCCGGATCCTCTTGTGCGCCTCGAGCGGCAGCGCGATGTAGAGCGAGTCGACCGGCAGTCGCTCGACCACGTCCGCGATCTCGTCGAGCCCTGCGACGATGGGAATTCCGCGATGGCCCGCGAACTCGCCGCGGAGGCGGTCGTCGAGAAACCCGACGACCCGGAATCCCAGCTCCCGGTGATCGATGAACTTGTCGGCGACGGTGCGCCCGAGCTGCCCGGCGCCGGCGATCAGGATGTTTCGCAGGCCGAGCCCGCGGCGCCAGCGCGATTCGCGTTCGCGGCGGATGAGCGTCCTCACCAGCGTGAGGCCCACGATGTCGAACACCACGAACAGCCCCAGCACGAGCTGCGAGTATTCGTACTGGCCCGAGTCCTCACCGTAGAGGTAGTAGACGCGCGCGTAGAGTGCGAGGAACAGCATCGCCGCGGTGCCCATCGCCACCGCCCAGACGATGGAGAAGATCTCGTCGGTCCGGGAGCGGATCCGTTTCAGGCTGTAGAGGCCGTGGAGATAGAAGAGAGCGGGCCAGAAGGTAAGGATGAGCGGAAGGAGGTAAAGGTACTGGGTGAACGGGTTGACGCCCTTGGTGACGCTCAGCAGATCGGTGTGGAACCGGACGAAATAAGCGAGAGCGAAAGCGACGAAGGTGGTGACGAGGTCGGAGATGACGTAGACGCCAACCCAGACCCGACTCTGCTGCTTGACCATTATTCAGTGCGCTGGGACCCCACCCCCAGCGCTCCAATAACGCAGCCCTCCCGGATCCGCCCTTCCGCCTTCGCCCTTCGGGCTTCGGCGGACCCGCTGAAGCTTCGCGAAAGCGGGTCGGGCTCCGGTGAGGCCCGCCGATGCCCTGCGAAGGCGGCGGGGCGCCGCTGTTCGTCGCGCTCGTTCGTCAAAGTCTTTGCATTCGGGAAGAAATGAACTCCCGCATCTGCGTGAGGAATCTCTCTCGTGAAAAACCAAGGGCCCAGTTCCTGAGCGACTCCCTATTAAAGCGCAGCCCTGAAACCCTGTCAATGGCGCGAGATAGCGAGACGGCCGTCGGCTCCCGGAAAAGGACCCCGGTTTCTCCGTCCCGCACCGTGTCGAGGGCCCCGCCCTCGCCGTAGGCGATGACTGGAGCGCCGCAGGCCAGAGCCTCGAGGGGCACGATCCCGAAATCCTCGACGCCCGGCAGGATCGCCGCCCGGCAGCCCCGGTAGAGGCTCCTCAGCTCCTCATCGGGAAGCCACCCCAGGAAACGGACGTTCTGCGGGGCCAGGGCCTCGAGCCGCGCTTTCGCCGGACCGGTTCCGACGACGAGGAGCGGCTCGGAGCGGCCACGGAACGCGTCGATGGCGAGCTCGATGCGCTTGTAGGGAACGAGAGCGGAGACGACGAGAAAATAGGGCTCGGCCGCAGCGCCGCTCTCGGGAGCCGGAGAGTAGAAATCGGTATCGACCGGGGGCGGGATGACGGCATCGACCTCCCGACCGTAGTACTCGCGGATACGGGAGGCGACGTAGCGGGAGTTCGCGATGAAGTGATCGACGCGCCTCGCGGAGGCGCGATCCCAGCGACGAAGAAGACCGGCCGCCGGAGCGTAGAGAATCCGCGCTTTCCATCCGCGCCCGAAGTAGTCCTCGAAGCGATCCCAGACGTAGCGCATGGGCGTGTGGCAATAACAGACGTGAAGCGCTCCTTCGGGCGCGATGGCACCCTTGGCGGCACAGTGGGAGCTCGAGAGAACCAGGTCGAATCCCGAGAGATCCAGGGACTCGATCGCCCTGGGAAAGAGCGGGAGGTACCAGCGGTAGTGCCGCTCGACCAGGGGCAGCTTCTGGATGAAGGTGGTTCGGATGGGATGGGATTCGATGCGGGAGCTGGTCGAGCCCGGCACGTGGAGGAGAGTGAATATCGTCGCGGCCGGGTAGAGCTCGAGAAGGAGCTCCAGCACCTTTTCACCGCCGCGGAGCCCGGTGAGCCAGTCGTGAACGATGGCGACCCGCATCCAATTCGTCAGGCCGGGAGGGGAGGTCCGTCCAGGCCGAGGACCCTCATGTAGACCGAGTGGATCCGGGCGACGGCCTTTTCCCACGAGAAAGAGCGCGCGCGCTCGCGTCCGCGCGAGGACAATCGCGCCCTCAGCTCGGCATCGCCGAAGAGCGTCTTCATGGCGAGAGCGATCTCCTCCGTGCTGTAGGGATCGACGGTGAGCGCCGCGTCGCCCACCACTTCCGGAAGCGAGGAGATCCTGGAGGTGATCACCGGCGTGCCGTTGGCCATCGCTTCGAGGGGAGGAAATCCGAAGCCTTCGTAGAGCGAGGGAAAGACGAAGATGTCGGCGAGCCGGTAGAGAGCGACGAGAGTCATCTCGGGGACGAAGCCGAAGAAGCGAACGTGGGACCGCAGGCCGTGCTCCTCGACCTTGCGCCGGAGCGCCGGATACTTCGAGATGTCGTCTCCGACCACGATGAGCGTCACGTCCGAGAGCGCGGGATCCTGGCGGAGCATCGCGAAGGCGGCGATGAGCCGCTCCACGTTCTTGTGGGGCTTGATATTGCCCACGAAGAGCGCGTTTCTTCCGTTGAGCTGGAACCTCTTCCTCACTCGCTCGATCTCCGCCGGCGTGAGCTCCCGGGTCATGGCCGGGTCGATGCCGTTGGGAATCACCAGGATCTTGGACTCGTCGACGTCGAAGAACCCGAGGAGATCCCTCTTCGACGCCTGGGAAACGGTCATCACCAGCCTGGCCCTCGAGACCGCGCTTCCGATCATCGCGCGCGCGTAGCGGCTCGCGAACCGCGAGGGAAGGTACTGGGGAAAGAGGAGGTGGATCACGTCGTGCACCGTTACCACCGACGGACAGGGAACGAGCGCGGGAAGAACGTAGTGCGGCGCGTGGAACAAGTCGGCGTCGATTCGGCGCAGCGCGAGCGAGATTCCCCAGTGCTCCGAGAGCGAGTAGTTGGGGGCGGAAACGAAGTGATGATGGAACGAGGGCGCGAGAGAGCTCAGAAGCTCCTCGTCCTGGCGATAGCAGAGCAAATAGTATTCGTTCTTCGAATCGAGGCGCGGCAGATGGCGGATCAGGTTCCTGAGGTAAGTTCCGATGCCGAAGTCGTTGATTTTGCGGACGTCGATGGCGATCCGCATTCGGTGGCCCCGGTGCAAGATATCAGAAGCCGGAATCGCGGGTAAAGGAAAGGTTTTGCCGTACGAAGGCCCGCGCGCGGGAAGCCGTCAGACGGACTCGCGTCCGAGGTTCTTGTCCATCTTCTCGCCGAGGGCGTCGAGCTCGTTCGAGAGCGAGCTCGCGAGGCGGTCGAACTCGGTCACCGACGGCTTGAACACCGTCACGAAGGAGTCGTCCTTCTGGAGGAGCGCCACCAGCCGGGAGCGCTCCACGGTCGAGGTCACGGTGAAGCGCAGTCCGTGGAGCCGCAGGCCGTCGAAACCCCGGTCGGCCGGCGTCGCGTCGCGGCTCCAGACGACCCGGGCGATGGTCTCGAAGAGCCGCGGCTGCTGGTAGAAGGAGAGCTTGAGCCGAAGGTCCGTGCCCGGCGCCATCAAGGTGTCGGTGACGATGCAGGCGCCGGCCTCGGAGACATTGGCCAGGATTCCGTAGCCCACCTGCTGCTCGCCGCGGTAGACGGCGACCGTCGCCGACTGCCGGGGCACGAGCCGACGTACCGTCCGCGGTGTCGTCGAGGCTTGCTCTGGCATGGAGTCCTTCCCGAGTGCGGATGAATCCGCGTTGTCCGAACGGGGGTATTCGACAAACGAATTCTACTTTCGGGAGCTCCCGCTGTCAAAGGACGAGGCGGCCTCGAGCCGGCGCCGCTTCAGGAAGGCGCGCTCCCGCTCGTTGCGCGCGAGCGCGATGGCCTTGTCGTACTCGGGAAGCGCCTCCTCGAATCGGCCCGCACGACGCAGGAGATCCGCTCTGGCGGAGAACAGCAGGTGGTACTGCGAGAGCGCTTCCGCCGATTCGATCCGCTGAATCTCTTCGAGACCCGCGCTCGGGCCCTGGGCCATGCCGACGGCGACCGCGCGATTCAACGCGACGACCGGCGAGCCGGTCCGCTCCAGGATCTCGTCGTAGACAGAGGCGATCTTCGCCCAGTCGGTTTCCCCGAAAGACGGTGCGCGATCGTGCAGCGCGGCGATCGCCGCCTGGAGCTGGTAGACCCCCGGCCGCCGAAACCCCATGGCGCGCTCGAGGAGCGCCGATCCTTCGGCGATCGCGTCCCGATCCCAGAGGCGGCGGTCCTGGTCCTCCAATGTGACCAGATCTCCCTCCGGGGTGGTGCGCGCCGCTCTTCGGGCATCGTGGAGGAGCATCAACGACAGGAGGCCGAGGGCTTCCGGCTCCTCGGGTAGCAGGGACGCGAGGAGCCTTCCGAGCCGAATCGCCTCCCGCGCGAGGTCGTGGCGGAGCAGCGATTCACCTTCGGAGGCGGCGTATCCCTCGTTGAAGACCAGATAAATCGCCGCGAGCACCGCATCGAGCCGCGCGGGAAGCCGCGGGGCATCCGGAACCTCGTACGGGATACCCGCGAGGCGGATCTTCTTCTTGGCACGGACGAGCCTCTGGGCCATCGTCGGCTCCGGAACGAGGAAGGCGCGCGCGATCTCGCTCGTGGTGAGACCGCCGAGGGTGCGGAGGGTCAAAGCGACTCTCGCTTCGAGGGAGAGCGCGGGGTGGCAGGCAGTGAACATGAGCCGGAGCCGGTCGTCGGAAATGGTCTCCTCCTCGCTCTCGTTGGCGAGAGCGTTCTCGAGCTCGCGGGTGAGTCGAATCTCTTCCGCCTTGGTCGCGAATACCGCTTCCCGCCGGAAGCGATCGATCGCCCGGTGGCGGGCCGCCGTCACCAGCCAGGCCCCGGGGCTCTCCGGTATCCCCTTCGACGGCCAGACCTCGAGCGCTCGGGTCACGGCGTCCTGGAGCGCCTCCTCGGCGCGATCGAAGTCGCCGAGCTGACGGATGAGCGTGGCGAGGATCCTTCCCCAATGCTCGCGGAAGACCCGCTCGACCGCTTCCCGGGCCGCGTTCATGGATTCGCCGTCACCTCTCGACCGGGAGCAACGGCCGGATCTCGATAGACCAGAC
>DAISKN010000496.1:0-5587 GCA_036820975.1 Acidobacteriota bacterium
CGTCGCGCTCGGCGCCTGCTACGTGCAGTTCGTCCTCTTCCGCCCCAACGGTCTCATCTGGTCTCTCGCCGTCGTTTCGATGACGACGCCTCTCTGGAACCGGCTCCTCCCCGGGAGGCGTTACGACTGGAGTCCGCGTGGAGCCGCTCCCCCCATCGTCGAAAGGAGCTACGCATGAAACGCCTGCTGATCGTCTGGGGCGCGGCCCTCCTCCTCGCCCTCACGTTCCTCCACCCCGGTGTCCGCGCCTTCTGCGGCTTCTACGTCGCCAAGGCCGACGCGCGCCTGTTCAACCGCGCCTCCCAGGTGGTCCTCGTCCGCAGCGACGACAAGACCGTCCTCACGATGGCGAACGATTTCAAAGGGGACCCCAAGGAGTTCGCGGTGGTGATTCCCGTCCCCACCTTCCTCGAGCGCGACCAGATCCACGTCACCGAGATGAAATACGTCGAGCATCTCGACGCCTTCACCGCTCCGAGGCTCGTCGAGTATTTCGACGAGGACCCGTGCCGTCCGGTCGTCGCCTATGAAATGGCACTCCCGGCGACCGCATCCGTCGATAGCGCCCAGCGGCAGCGCGCGAACTCGCTCGGAGTCACCATCGAGGCTTCGTACACCGTGGGCGAGTACGACATCGTGATTCTCTCGGCGAAGGAGTCGAGCGGGCTGACCACCTGGCTCACCGAGAACGGATACAAGCTTCCCCCTGGCGCCACCCAGGTCCTGGGGAGCTACATCAAGCAGAACCTGCGGTTCTTCGTCGCCAGGGTGAACCTCGAAGAGCAATCGAAGCTCGGATTCAGCTACCTCCGTCCCCTCCAGATCGCTTACGAGTCCCCCAAGTTCATGCTCCCCATCCGCCTCGGGACGGTGAACGCCGACGGCCCTCAGGACCTCCTCCTTTACGCCCTCACCCGCAAGGGAAGGATCGAGACCACCAACTACCGCACCGTGAAGCTCCCGACGGGCATGGACCTCCCCCTTTTCGTCAAGAGCGAGTTCGGCGACTTCTACAAGGCGATGTTCGACGAGCAGGTCCGGCGCGAGAACATGAAGAGCGTCTTTCTCGAGTACGCCTGGGACATGGGGTGGTGCGACCCCTGCGCCGCCGACCCCCTCTCGCCCGAAGAGCTCCGCGAGCTCGGAGTCTTCTGGCTCCAGGACAACGCCCAGGACGTTTTCGTCACCAGACTCCACGTCCGCTACGACGGCGAGCACTTCCCCGAGGACCTCGTGTTCCAGGAGACCTCCGACCGCGAGAACTTCCAGGGACGATACGTGCTGAGGCACCCGTACAAGGGCGAAGCGCGCTGCGAAGCCGGCGAGAGGTATCGGTCCGCGCTTCGCGTCCGCCAGGACCGGGAAGCCCAGACCCTCGCCTCTCTCACCGGGTGGGACATCGCCGAGATCCGCGGCAAGATGGACCTCCAAGGCGAGGACAAAGCACCCGAGAGCTGGTGGCAGCGCCTGTGGAAGAAGAAGTAGCGGCATGGATGTATTAGATTACCCGGATGAATCGACCCTGTTTCGCACTCGTTTGCTTCCTCGCGTCTCCCGTCGCCGCCCAGACCGCGGCGCCGGGAAACGACGCCATCCGAAAAGAAGCGCTCAAGACCGACCTGTTCTTCCTCGCCTCCGATGAGATGCAGGGGCGCCTCACCGAGGATCCCGGCAATCGCATCGCGGCGCTCTTCATCCGCTCGCGCTTCGAGCGGCTGGGGCTGAAGCCGATGGGCCCGGAAGAGTCCTTCTTCCAGCCCTACGTGCTGTCGAAAGCGAGCCTGGCCGAGCCCAACGCCGTCGAGATCGAGGCTGCGTCGGGCCCGGCGCTCGCCTATCGGCTGAAGCAGGACTTTTTCCCCCAGAGCTTCAGCGCCAGTGGAAGCGCCGTGGGCGAGGTGGTCTTCGCCGGATACGGGATTCGCGCCCCGAAGCTCGGGCACGACGACCTCGAGGGCGATGCGCTTCGCGGCAAGATCGCGCTCGTCTTCGATCACGAGCCGGGAGAGAAGAATCCGGAGAGCGCCTTCGACGGGGTCATCACCTCGGAGTACGCGCGCGAGCTGCGAAAGGCGGTCTACGCCCAGAGAGCCGGAGCGCTCGCCATCCTGTACGTCGCCGACCTGCACAACCATCCCGGCGAAGTGAACTTCACGGAGCTCGCGGGGCAGGCCTGGCCCGAGACGCCCCGCCGCATGCCCCGACTCTCGCTCGCGCGCTGGACCGACTCGGTGCGCATTCCCGCGATCGTCATCTCCCCCGCTCTCGCGGCCGCGATCCTCGAGCCTACCGGCAAGGGCCTCGACGAGCTCGCGCGGCTGGCTGAAGCCCCGGGCGGAGCCGCTCCCCTTCCCGTGCCGTCGCTCCGGGTCGCGGTGAAGACCGGCGTCGCCCAGGAGGGGGTCACCGACCGCAACGTCGTCGCCGCCATCGAGGGCAGCGACCCGCGACTGAAAGACGAATGGGTCGTGGTCTGCGCCCACTACGACCACGACGGCGCCGACGGAGGCCGAATCTTCAACGGCGCCGACGACGACGGCTCGGGAACGGTCGCGCTCCTCGCGATCGCCGAGGCCTACGCCGAGGCGGCACGGCAGGGCTCGCGTCCGCGAAGGAGTGTTCTCTTCGCCGCCTGGAACTCGGAGGAACGGGGGCTTCTCGGCGCCTGGGCCTACGCCGAGAGCCCGCTGGTTCCGCTCGAGAGAACCATCGCCACTCTCAACATGGACATGATCGGCCGCAACGAAGAGGTGCCCGAAGGCGGCGGGAGGCGCTTCCGCGGTCTCGAAGTCCAGACGGCGGAGTCCAACCGCAACCGGGTCAACATCCTCGGCCACACCTACAGCCGCGATCTCAAGTCGAGGGTCGAGGAATCGAATCGGATGGTCGAGCTCGAGCTCCTGATGCGCTACGACAACAACGAATCGAACCTCCTTCGACGGAGCGATCAGTGGCCGTTCCTCCAGAAAGGCGTTCCGTCTCTCTTCTTCCACACCGGCCTTCATCCCGACTATCACACCGAGTTCGATCGGCCGGAAAAGATCGAGTACGAGAAGCTCGAGCGCATAGCAAGGCTCGTCCACCAGACCAGCTGGGATCTCGCGTCCGGCGACGGCCGCCCCAAGTTCGACCTCCCCGAGCGGGCGGCGGCGGCCCCCTGAGAGCCAGGTGAACCTGCCCGAGTTCGATCTGACGGACGGTAATGCGGCGGCCTTCTGTCCGGCCTGCGGCGCGGGCTATACCGCCGCACTCGAACGCTGCGCCGATTGCGCCAAGGACCGGAGGGGGAATGACCGTGGCTCCTATCTTTATCCACAGGCGGCTGTTCAATAATTCTGAATAACATGTGGAGAACCTGTGAATTCGTTGTTACTAACGGGTGACACACCAGATGTTGCTATCGAGGGTTGGTCCGACCACAAAAACTTGTTGACGAGCGAGTTTTGCGATGGCACGATGCGGGCTGTGTGTGAACCCGAAGCGATCGTCTGGAGGTCGGATTTGCAGATGAAGACGAACGGGATTCTTTGGGTTTGATGGGGAGCGGCGTTCGCGCCGTTTCTGCTTCATCCAGGCCCGGCGCCCCCCGCCGGGCCTTTTTGATTTCCCTATAATTGGCACGTGACCATGCACGCAATCGAACCGGCACGCCTGAAAGACGGCGTCACCTCGGACCGACTCTCGGCGGGACCTTCGGGGGGCGCTTCGCAGGATCTCCCGCGCGTCGTCGAGGGGTCCGCCCTCATCCTCTGGGATCCGAAGCGCCCCGGCGAGAAGCTCGACGCCATCGACACCGATCAGATCACTCCCGCCGCCGACTGCGTCTCGGAGTCCCTCGAGGCTCTCGACGAGAAGTGGAAGGCGGGCGCGTTTCGGTACCTGGTTCCCGATTTCCGCAAGCGGGTCCACGCGGGCGAGACGTTCGTCATCGCCGGCGATCGCTTCGCCATCGGCTCGTCGCGGGAAATGAGCCCCGCGGGCCTCAAGGCGGTCGCCGAGGAAGTCGGGCTCGAGCTGGTCGTGGTCTGCGGCGACAACATGGGAGACATCTTCCGGCGCAACGCCTTCAACCTCGGGCTCGAGGTCGTGCAGTCCAAGGAGGCGGTGCGGGACGCGAAGGACGGCGATCGATTCTCCTACGATCGCGAGACCCGGGGCCTCACGAACCTCACCCAGGGAAAGACCTACGAGCCGGTGGCGCTGACGCCGAAGGAGAACGAGATCCGTAGAACCGGTGGGATCATCGCCCTCGGGCGGCGCGAGCTCGCAGGCTCCCTCTCCCGCGCCGTCCGGATCGAATGGCCCGATGAGAAGACGGCGAAGCATCTCACGACGACGGAGCAGATCGTCTGGGCGCATCGGGTCGACAAAGACGCCGAGGTGAAGCCGGGCGCGACCTTGAGAGTCTACGCCGACCTCCTACCCGCCTCCGACGGCACCGCGCCTTTCGCGATCCACACCTTCAATCAAATCACGGGCGGAGACACGATCTATCCGCGGCAGGCCGCGGTCGCGAACGATCACTTCGTGTTCACCGGAGTCGATGCGGACGATCGGCAGACGTCGATCGGGCGCGATTTCGCGCGGAAGAACCGGATGGAGAGGCCCTACTACGCGACTCCCGGGGACGGTATTTTTCATTTCTACTTCCCCGAGCAGGGTCTCATCCTCCCGGGGCAGTTCGTTCCCGGCGCCGACTCCCACAGCCGCGCCTACGGGGCCTATGGCGCCGTGGGAATCGGAGTCGGCTCGACGACGCTCGGGTTCGGCTGGTCGACGGGCCACATCTATTTCACGCTCGCTCCCGCGCGGCGCGTCGTCTTCAGGGGCGCCCTCGAGCCCTGGGTCTCCGGGAAGGACGTGGTATTGGCGCTCCTGGGGCGCTGGGGAGAGAAGCAGTCGCAGGGCATGTCGGTCGAGCTCGTTGACGAGAGAGGCGCTCTCGGCATCGCCTACCGCAACACCATCTGCAACATGATGGCCGAGGGCGAGGCGCTGAACGGAATCTTCGCCGCCGACGATGTGACCTACGCGTGGTATCGCTCCAAGGGAAGGACGGAGCTTCCCTACCCCCGAATCCAGCCGGGCGCTCTCGCCGGCTACTCTATCGACGAGAGCCTCGATCTCGGCTCGATCCGCCCGATGATCGCGAAACCTTACTCGCCCGGAAACGCGTTTCCCGCCGACGAGGTGGCGAGGGAGCGGGTCTCGTTCGACAAGGCCTACATCGGCTCCTGCACCAATGGAAGCTACGACGACCTGCTCCAGGCGGCGCTGGTTCTGCGCGCGGCCCGCGAGGCCGGACGGGACGAGGTGGTGCGCCCGCTCGTGGTCTTTCCAGGGTCGGGGGGCGTCAAACGGGACATCGAGCTGCCCGAGCCCCGTCTCGGCGGGGAGTCGATCGCCTCCGTGCTGAACTCGGTGGGCGGGAGGATTCGGGATTCCTGGTGCGGGCCCTGTTTCGGCCAGGGGCCCGACGCCCTCGCCGAAGGCGAGACCGCCATCACCTCCTTCAATCGGAACTGGCGCAATCGAATGGGTGTCGGAGGCCTCGGATATCTGGCGAGCCCGGCGGTGGTCGCCTCCT
>DAISKN010000497.1:0-5573 GCA_036820975.1 Acidobacteriota bacterium
AAGCTCGTGGTTCTTTCTCGGTGGGATCCTGGTCCCGCTCCCGCTCGCTTGGTCGCCCGCGGCTCCCCCCGAGCCGAACCGCTGCGGCACCTGCACCCGCTGTATCGAGGCCTGCCCCACGGGGGCGATCGTCGAGCCCTACGTCGTCGACAGCCGCCTCTGCATCTCGTACCTCACGATCGAGCTCCGGGGGTTCGTCCCCCGCGAGCTTCGTCCGCTCATCGGGAATCGCATCTACGGATGCGACGACTGCCAGGACGTATGCCCCTGGAACCGCTTCGCCGTGAAGAGCGCGGTCCCGGAGTTTCTTCCCCGAGAGCCCCTCGCTTCGATGGACCTGGCGCGGATTCTCCGAATGAGCCGGGAGGAGTTCCTGGACGCCACCCGCGGGAGCGCGATTCGCCGGGCGCGCTACGGGGGTTTTCTGCGAAACGCGGCGATTGCGCTCGGAAACGCCCGAGACCCGCGGGGGGTTCCAGCGCTCGTCGAAGCCCTCGGACACGAGGAGGCCCTGGTCCGCGGTCATGCCGCCTGGGCGCTCGGGGTCATCGGGGACTCCCGCGCGCAGGCGCCCCTGGAATCGCGGCTCGACGGCGACGGCGACCCCCGGGTGAGAGAGGAGATCGAGTGTGCTCTCTCCGAGCTCAGTCGAGAGGCTCCACCGCCACGTCCGCGAGCCAGCTCTTGATCCGCGGCCCGAGACGCTCCTTCACGAATCGGAGCCACTCGTCGTGCGCCTGGGGGTTCTCGGCGACCACTTCCTCGAACCGCCGGTAGCCCTCGGGGTTCGCGAGCGAAGACGCGAGCTCCCGCCGCGCGTCCAGAGGGCCGAGCGACGCGACGAACTCGCGAAGCTCGTGCGCGGGCACCAGCCGGCGCGCGTGCGGGATGAGAACGTAGCGGTTCTCGGCGGTGATGGCGCGCTCGTCTTCCTCCTCGTCCTCGTTGTCGAGATAGGACGAGAAGAAGTGGACCGCTCCCGTCTCCCGGTCGAGGTAGTACCGGTGGTCGGCGGAGCTGTCGGCGAAGGCGTCTTCGAGCTCTTCCCAGTCGACGCGGATGCGCCGCCACTCGAGATCGCTCATTGCTCGTAGTCGAGGGTGCTCACGTCCCAGTAGTCCTCGTAAGCTCCCCGGTCGAAGAGCTCGAGGAAACGGCCGATCCTCTGGCGAACCAGAGTGCTGCGATGGCCGGCGAGCGACGCCGGGTGGGGATAGCCGTAGCTGAAATAGGCCCGGATGAACTGGCTCGACTCCGAGAGCGGAAGCGCCCGGACGTTCTCGACGTAGCTCGGGAAGACTCCGCTCCGCAGAAGGTAGAACTCGACGTTCGATACATAGAACGCGGTCACGGTCTCGCCGCGCTCGCGGGCGAACTTGCCGACCGCTTTCAATGCGTGGGGCCCGGCGAAGTCTCCCACGACGGGAACCAGCCGGCCTTCGCGCGCGAGCTTTCGAACGTGGTCGTAGTCGTCGGGCCGGGAGAGGAAATGCGCAGGCCCTCCGTCGGAATCGCGCGCCATCAGCAGCGTCCGGTAGGTCGGATGGTACGGCATCGGCGGCCGGCCGTGGCTCTTGAACCGGAGCTCGAGCTGCTCGTCGAAGAACGACCGATAGGTGAACTCGAGAACATCGCGATCCTTCGCGTCGAGGGGGAATTCGAGGTTCTTCTCGACGTGCTCGAAGACGTCCTCGAGGCTCTTCGCGAAGAGATCCTCGTCGGGCTCCGAGCCGTCGACCAGGGCGAGCATTTCCTCGAAGCCGCCCTCCGGCCGCCCGCCCGGACACCTGCGGGAGAAAAGGCTGCAGAGGTAGGCCGCGGGCGTTTCCGACTCGACCAAGAGAGCGTTCAGGAGCAGATGGTGAAGAAGATTGTCGCGGCGAACGTCGAGGATGAAGGCCCATTCGGGCCGGAGGCGGCCGATGTAGTGGAAGTTCTGCTCGGGCCCGACGCCGATGTAGACGCCGCCCCGGGGCTCGAGATCCGGGATCACCTGCACGTAGGCCGTCTCGTTCGAGATCAGGTTATCGGTGTCGAAATAGCCGCCCTCCTCCGAAAGCTCGCTTACGAGCTCCCCGAAGCCGGGAACGGCAGTCGGCGCCCGGGAGCAGGCGGCGGCGAGAGCGCAGAGGGCGGCGACGGAAGCGACGGCCGCCCGCTGGAACTTCAACTCACGAGCCCTTTCCCAGCGCCGAGATCATTTCCTCGACCGAACAGAACTTGATCCTCGGCCGCTCGGTTCCCTTCGCCCTCTCGACCTCGAGGGCGTCGAGCTTTTTCCAATCCTCGTAGGAGACGCAGCTCGGCTTGCGGCTCCGCACCATGGCATCCGCCGACGACGAAGCCGGAGCTTCGGGGGCGAGGTGGCGGCCCGCGGCGGCGTCCTCGAGCATCGACTCCACCGTCTCGAGCGCATCCGGCTTGTTGGTGCCGATGACGCCCGTCGGTCCCCGCTTGATCCAGCCGGCGCAGTAGAGGCCTTTCACCGCCTCTGCGGTGTCGAGGACCCGACCCTTCTCGTTCGGAATCACACCCCAATCCTCTCGGAACGGGACTCCGGGAAGCGCGACGCCCTTGTAGCCCACGGACCGGAACACGAGGCCGGCAGAGAGCTCCTCGAAGGTCGAGGTCGCCTTCGGCTTGATGTTCCCCTTGGGATCGAGGAAGAGCTCGTTCTTCACCAGCTTCACCGCCCGGACGCCGCCGTCGGAGCCGCCGAGGAGCTCGACCGGGGAGACCAGGAATCGCAGCACGAGCTTCTTCGGCTTCCCCGAGCGCTTCTCGCGAGCGTATTGCTGGAGGATCTCGACCTTGCGATCGGTTCCAGGGTCGGGATTGGCCTCCATGTACTTCCTCGTGGCCTCGTCGATCGCGGCCTCTTGCTCCGGGACCTGGATGTCGGCGATCTCCATCTCCCCGAGCTCCTTGATCTCGGGGTTGGTGAAAGCCGCCTGAGCCGGTCCTCTGCGGCCGAGCATGTAGACCGTTCTCACTTTCGAAGCTGTGAGCTGCTCGAGCGCGTAGTCGGCGATGTCCGTCTTCTCCAGCTCCTCGCGGCTGCGGCAGAGGATGCGGCAGACGTCGACGGCGACGTTGCCGACGCCCACCACCGCCACCGACTCCTGGGAGAGATCGAACTCCCGATTCCGGTAGTCGGGGTGCCCGTTGTACCAGGCGACGAACTCCGTCGCCGCGTGGCTGCGCTTCAGGTCCTCGCCGGGGATGTCCATGCTGCGATCGATCTGGGCGCCCACGGTGAAGACGATCTGATGGTAGTGGCGCCTGAGGTCGTCGAGGCTCACGTCTCCCCCGAGCTCGACGTTTCCGTAGTAGCGGAAGCGGGGGTTCGCGGCGATGCGGTCGTAGGCCTTGGTGACCGATTTGATCTTCTGATGATCCGGAGCGACACCCCCCCGCACCAGGCCGAAGGGCGTCGGGAGCCTCTCGTAGAGGTCCACCTCGACGACGCGGTCCTTCTGCTTGAAAAGGTGCTCGGCGGTATAGAACCCCGTCGGGCCCGAGCCCACGATCGCCACTCTCAGGGGGTTCGCTTCGGTTCCAATCGCGTTTTCGGTCATCGTCTGCTTTCGTTCCTCGTTCCAGCTCCGCGGGATGAGACGGGCGGAGTTTCATTATATCAACGGTTTCCGGGCGAATAAGATGGGCCCAGTGAAAATCGACTACGCTCGACGTCTCGGCCTCTTCGACGGGACGATGCTCGTCATCGGCGGAATCATCGGCGCCGGCATCTTCCTGAATCCGGCGATCGTCGCCGAGCGGACGGGCTCCGCCCTGGGGACGCTCGCCGTCTGGGGGATCGGGGGAGTCGTCGCCCTGATCGGCGCCATGTGCTTCGGCGAGCTCGGGGCGCGGCGCCCGAGCGCGGGCGGGAGCTACGTCTACCTGCGGGACGTCTTCGGCGCGCTTCCGGCCTTTCTCTACGGCTGGACGTACCTCCTCGTCGTGAACAGCGGCGGGATCGCCGCCGTGGGAGTGACCTTCGCGAGCTACTTCTGCCGCCTCGCGTCGCTTTCCGACTCCTTCATCCGCCCCGTCGCCGTCGCCGCGCTCGTCCTCCTCCACGGGATCAACATCCTCGGAATCCGCCCCGGCGCCGTCACCACGAACGTCTTCACCCTCCTGCGCCTCGCCGCACTCGCCGCTCTCATCGCGACCGGACTCGCCGCCGTATCGAGCGCCGCGCCGCCCGAGTCCGTCCCGGTGGCTCCGACGGAGTGGAGTCTCTCTGTCCTCGGCGCCGCCCTGATTCCCGTGCTCTTTACCTACGGCGGTTGGCAGCATTCGAACCACGTAGCCGGAGAGATCCGCGACCCGGCGCGGAACCTTCCCCGGGCGCTCCTTCTCGGAGTCTCCGCCGTGGTCGCGGTCTACATGCTCGCGAACGCCGCCTTCCTCCACGCGCTCGGCGTATCGGGATTGGCGCGGTCGACCGCCCCCGCCGCCGACACCATGACCGCGGTCCTCGGACCCTGGGGAGGGAGCCTCATCGCGTTCGGAATCATGTGCTCGACCTTCGGCTTCATGAGCCTGGCGATCCTCGCGGGACCTCGTATCTATCAGGCCATGGCCGAGGATGGACTGTTCTTCGAGAGCGCGTCGCGGCTCCATCCGCGCTACCGCACTCCCACCGTGGCCATCCTGGTGCAGGCGGTCTGGGCAATCGCCCTGACGCTCAGCGGGTCCTACGGGCAACTCCTCGATTACGTGGTCTTCGGCGACTGGATCTTCTTCGGCCTCACCGTGGCGACGCTCTTCTTCTATCGCCGGAGGGGCGCTCCCCCGGAAGGGAGCTCCGCGTTCGTCTGGGGATATCCGGT
Organism: Acidobacteriota bacterium; assembly: GCA_036820975.1. Lineage (GTDB taxonomy): Bacteria > Acidobacteriota > Vicinamibacteria > Marinacidobacterales > SMYC01 > DAISKN01. Next base: position 4,839 of record DAISKN010000497.1, read on the forward strand.
AACCCCGCTCCTCTTCATACTGGTCGCGGCCTTCGCCGTCTGGAGCTCCATCGTTTCCAATCCGCGGAACGCCGCCATCGGCGGCGGGCTCATCACCTTGGGAATTCCGATCTACTTCTATTGGAGCCGGGCACCGGGAGAACGCCGGCAGGTCTAGCTTCGGTTCGGTAGCCGAAGAATGACTCGTTGCCCACCGAATGTGTTACATTTTTCAGAGGTAGAGCTCGGACCCAGCTCGACGACATCGACAAAGAAATACAACCAAGTCACGTCCGGAGTCGGACGGGTTCCGGTCTCTGTGTTCTCGGCAATTCGATTCCGAGGAGGGAGTCCAAATGCTTCAAGCTCTAGCGATGCAGGAGTCCAGTGGCGGCGGCGGTGGCGGTATCTTCGTGGGTATCTTCGGGCTGGTGTACCTCGCGGTAGTCGTTCTCCTGATTGCCAGCTTGTGGGTGATCTTCACGAAGGCGGGCCAGCCGGGCTGGGCGGCCATCGTTCCCATCTACAACCTGGTGGTCCTCCTCCAAATTATCGGCCGACCCGTTTGGTGGGTCGTTCTCCTTCTGATCCCGTTCGTCGGCGTCATCGTCGGCATCCTCGTGGTCCTCGACCTCGCCAAGTCCTTCGGCCAGAGCGTCGGGTTCGGAATCGGGTTCCTGTTGCTTCCATTCGTCTTCGCGCCGATGCTGGCGTTCGGTAGCGCAACCTACCGGGGACCCGCCGCGGCCTGACCCG
>DAISKN010000498.1:0-5566 GCA_036820975.1 Acidobacteriota bacterium
CCTGAATCGCCGTTCAGGCGACTAGCGGATCAGCTCGAGACGGTCGAGGTTCGCCGCGGGCTCCACGGTGACGATCTTGAAGAGCCGGGGACCGTTCCTCACCGAGGCCACGCGCCCGATGGCAATACCTTTCGGATAGATTCCGTCCATGCCCGAGGTCACGATGAGATCGCCCTCGACGACCTCCTCCAGGTTGCTCACGTAGTTCAGGGTGAGACCCGTCGGGCTCGCCTGCTCGCCGCTTCCGGCGACGACTCCCCGAGCCCGCGTCCGGGCCAGGAGCGCCCCGACGGAGCAGTCCCTGTCCGTGAGCAGCTGAATCTGGGCCACGTCGCTTCCTATCGAGATCACCCTCCCCACGAGCCCCCCGGCGGCGATCACCGGGGCGTTCAGAACCACTCCGTGCGCCGTTCCCCGGTTCACGGTGATGGTGCGGAACCAGGCGCTGGCATCGAGCCCCACCACCTCCGCCACGATGGGATCGCCGGGAATGCGCTCGGCGAGCTCGAGGACGGAGCTCAGGCGGCGGTAGCTCGCGACCACGTCGCGCTCCATCCAGAGCGCCTGCTCGAGCCGGGCCACGTCCTGCTCGAGACGCCGGTTCTCCTCGCGCACCCCCCGGAGATCGACGTAGCCGTACCACAGAGAGGAAGCCGCGTTGAGCGTCCCATCGGCGGCCCGCTGGATCGGGGAAAAGAGGCCGATGAGGAGGACACGAAGGGCGGAATGCCCTCCTTCGGTCGTCACCTGCGAGGAGAGAAGGAGAGCCTGCGCCACGAGGACGACGCAAAAGACGAGGTGCCCGCCCCTGGAACCCAGGGGGGCGGATGTCGTGCTGGCCATGAATCAGAGCTCGGTCGGAAGAAACGCCAGAAATACGGGAGTCCTAGACTCGAGCGCAGCGCAAGTGGCCCGCCTTCGCGAAGCTTCGGCGGGTCCGCCGAAGCCCGAAGGGCGGAGGCGGAAGCGAGAGCCGTGGGGGTGGGGCCCCACGGCTTTGATGGAAGCCATCACTCCAGGCACACTTTCCGCAGAAGCTTCACGTCTTCGAGCATCCGGCCCGCTCCCAGCACCACCGACGAGAGCGGGTCTTCGCCCATGGATACGGGAAGGCCGGTCTCTTCGCGAAGGCGCTTGTCGAGGTTCTTCAAGAGCGCGCCGCCGCCGGTCAGCACGATGCCGCGATCGACGATGTCCGCCGAGAGCTCCGGCGGCGTTCTCTCGAGCGCCACCCGCACTGCGTTCACGAGGATCGAGACGGTCTCTTCCAGGGACTCCCGGATCTCCTCGTCGGTCACCACCAGAGTCTTGGGGATGCCCTCGATGAGGTTCCTCCCCTTGATCTCCATGGTCATCGGCTTGTCCAGCGGATAGGCCGAGCCGATCTCCATCTTCACGTGCTCCGCGGTGCGCTCGCCGATGAGGAGGTTGTACTTCTTACGGAGGTACTTGATGATCGCCTCGTCCATCTCGTTGCCGGCGACGCGCACCGAGCTCGAATAGACGATGCCCGCCATGGAGATGACGGCGATGTCCGTCGTCCCGCCGCCGATATCGACGACCATGTTGCCGGAGGGCTCGGTGACCGGAAGCCCGGCGCCGATGGCAGCGGCCATCGCCTGGTCCACGAGGAAGACCTCGCTCGCCTTCGCCCGGAGAGCGCTGTCCTTCACCGCCCGTTTCTCGACCTGGGTGATTTCCGAGGGGATGCCGATGACGATGCGCGGCGCGACCCAGACTTTGCGGTTGTGGGCCTTCTGGATGAAATAGGCCAGCATCTTCTCCGTCACCTCGAAGTCGGCGATGACGCCGTCCTTCATGGGACGGATGGCGGTGATGTTCCCGGGGGTGCGCCCCAGCATTTCTTTCGCCTCTTTGCCGACGGCCTCCACCTTGGCGGTGGCGTCGTTGATGGCGACGATGGAGGGCTCGGAAACGACGATGCCTTTGCCCTTGGCGAAAACCAGGGTGTTTGCGGTTCCGAGATCGATGGCTAGCTCATTGGAGAACAGGCTGAATACGGAGCGGAGATACATTCGTTTCGAGCTCGAGTCGGTGAAATGCGAAATCAGAGATTGATAATCTCGGGCGATTCTGACGGTCGAGATTGTCGGATTGTCAGCACGGGTGCTTCACTTCGGGTCACTTCGCGACGCAAACCGCGTCCTTTCCCCGCACCTTCACACTATACATTGCCTGGTCGGCTTTTTGCATAAGTTCTTGCGGTTCTTTGCCGTGATCGGGGTAGAGGCTCAAGCCCAGGCTGGCGGAGAGCCTCGCGTCGAGCCCGAACTCGGCCAGGAAACGGTGGCTCTTGAGCGCGTGCCGGATGCGCTCCGCGACCGCCAGCGCCCCCTCGGCGTCGGTATCGGGGAGGACGATCACGAACTCGTCCCCTCCGTAGCGGCTCACCACGTCCTCTTCCCTCACGGCGGAGCGAATCAGGTTCCCCACCTCGCGGAGGCTCCGGCTTCCGTAGAAGTGGCCGTGGCGGTCGTTGATCGACTTGAAACCGTCGAGGTCCAGGAACATCACCGCGAGGCTCCCCGAGGCTTCGCGGGCGCGCCCGATCGCCTGCTCCAGGTAGCTGTTGATGTAGCGCGAGTTGTAGAGCTTGGTCAGGTCGTCGGTGACGGCGAGCTGCTCGGTCTTCTGGAAGAGGAAGGCGTTCTCGAGGGCGATGGCGGCGGGCTCCACCAGGGTCAGGAGGAGGTTCATGTCCCTCTTGGTGAACCGGGTGCCGGCCGCGCGGTTCATGATCTCGACGACGCCGATCGTCCTCCCGCGGGAGATGAGGGGAGCGCAGAGGATCGATCGCGTCCGAAACCGGGTGAGCTCGTCGAATTTCGCCTGGAATCGCCGATCGCGGCGCACGTCGTTCACGATGGCGGGCTCGCCCGTCTGGGCCACCCACCCCGCCACGCCCTCGCCGAGCTTGATCCGGGTGTCGTTGAGGTCGGAGCTCTTCTCGCCGAGCGCCATCTCGAACGCCAGCTCGCCCGTCTCCTCGTCGACGAGGAGGATCGACCAGGCCTCCGAGGGGATGAGCTCCTGAATCTGCGACATGATGACGTTGATCACCCGCCGCGGCTCGAGGATGGAGTTCGCCGTCGCCACGATCTCGCCCAGAACCTGGAGCCGGCGCGAAGTCTCTCGAAGCCGCCGCGACAGATTGGCGGCTTTGCGGTTCAGGAGAACCTGCTGGCGCGCGTCCTGGATGAGCGAGCGGAGTCTCCCCCGGGGCGGGAGATCCTCGAGATGCAGGGAGAAGAGCGATCGGACCTCGGCGCCCGGACGCCCTCCCAGGGAGATGAGCGGCACGTCGGGATTCGCCTTGCGAATCGCCCGCACCAGGCCGCTTTCGCTGTTGCGCGACCGCGCATCGAGAATCACCGCGTCGAACCGCGCCCAGGAGCCGTGGTTCTCACGGGACTTGGCGGTCTTCTGGGCCTTTTGAAAGAGGGTTCGGGGGTCCAGAAGCACGACCTCCAGATCCTCGGCGGCGCCGAGAGAGGCGAAGGAGGTGAACAGCTGCGAGGACTGAGCGACGAGCGCGAGCTTCAGACGCCGTCGCCTCCGCGACCCGGTCCCGCGGAGCCGCGACCTCTTCCTCCGAGTCGACTCGACACTTTCCCGCATCCGCCTTCGCGCGCGAGCGGAGGCTCTGGCCCCGACGACGGCGCTCGCCGCCAGGGAGGCGCCGCTTTGCACCCGTGGCGAGGAGGGCTCGTGGGGATGAGCCTTCACTCGTGGATGCCCGGCAACCGGGAGCTCACTCACCTTCCTCGATCCCTATCTCCGCGTATACGGTCTTCTCGGCGACTCCGCCGCCGTCGCGTTTGCGGGCCTTGACCACGACCGGATGTCGGCCGGTCTCCCCCACCTGGAAGTAATAGATGAACGAGCCGTCGCCCTTCACCTGGACCCGGTCGTCTCCCATGCCCCGATCGACGGTGACGAACGCCCCGGCGTCGGTCCTCCCCGTCACCGTGACCAGACCGTCGACCCCCACCGTGGGCTTGAAGACCGTGAGCTCCGGCGGCGCGGAGTCGGTTGCGACCGCACGCGAGGTCATTGTGAACTTCGCGAACTGGCTCGGCGCTCCCCGGCGGTTGTCGGCGTCGACGGCGGTCACCTGCCAGTAGTAGGTCCCGGCCGTGAGGCCCCGGTGGAGGATGGAGACGTTGGGAACGGTGCTTTCGACGATGGGGTCGCGGAAATAGGGCGAACGATCGAGGAGGACGTGATACTTCCGCGCTCCTTCGACCTCTCTCCAGCGAAACTCGGTCGTGGGGCTCAAGGGAACCACGGAGAGATTCGCGGGTGAGACGAGAACCGGAACTCCGGGAAGCTCGATGATATTGGAGAACGTGTTGTCCGCGTGGACGTCGACGGACTGGGAGGAGCCGAGAGTGACGGTCGAGTCGCCGGCCTTCAGTTCGGTTTGGCCGGTGAACACGGTGAATCCCGATACGCCGGACGACGAATCGAAGCTGACGTCGGCGCTCGTATTGTCGTCGAAAGTCGCTTCCGTGGTCGGCGTCGCCAGGTCGGAGCGCGAGCCCTCGGCGTTGCCGCTCGGGGTCTTCAAATTCACCTGGCCCGCGGTCAGCTTGACCGCCACGACCTTCGCTTTGGTCGTGGGATCTTCCGAGGCCTCCTCGATCACCAGAATCGAGTCGGGCTTCACCAGATACTCGGTGCCGTCGAAGAGACTGACCCGCGCCTGTGAGTCCCCCACGGTTCGGATGGTGTCGTCGCGGCTGAGCGTCATGCCCATGGTGGCGTTGATCCACTCGTAGGTTCCGGACTTTCTCACTTTCACCGCGCCGTCGAGATCGAGGAAACGGGCGCTGTTGTCGGTCACCGACGGAGGGGCCACCGCATTCACTTCTTCTCTCGGACCATAGACCTGGTGATAGCCCCAGGCGCCAGCTCCGATGAGACCGAGGATCGCGAGGAAGAGCGTGTAAACCGTCGAACGCTTGACGGTAAACCACTCGATGTGGATACCGGTATTGGTCCGGTACGGATTGTACTTCGCCATCGTCTAACCGCTGAGTTTCTAAAAGTTTAACATAGCGAAGGAGCGCGCGGCAACCCAACTTGATTGCGTCCAACGCTTCGGATAGCATGTTGGGTTCTGAGGTTTTCTAGATGCTGAAGTATTTCCGCAACCGCAAGAGCCTGGGATGGCTCGTGGGCGCGTTCCTCCTGGTTCTGGTCATCTTCGCCTTCGTCGCGTTCTATATCCCCGATTTCCTGACGACCACCGGGGTCGCCGGCACGGGAGAAATCGCGTGGGTCGAGGGGACGCCGATCTCCTCCCAGGAGTTCCTGCGGAGCTATCGCGCGCAGGAGCAGCAATATCGCCAGCAGCTCGGTCCCCAGTTCTCGCCGGACCTCATGCGACAGCTCGGTTTCGACAACCTGGTCCTCCGTCAGCTCGTGCAGAACCAGATCCTGCTCCTCGAGGCCGAGCGCCAGGGGATCTCGGTGGCGGATCAGGAGGTCTCGGATTTCATCCTCTCGTATCCCGCGTTCCAGGCCGACGGTAAGTTCATCG
>DAISKN010000499.1:0-5558 GCA_036820975.1 Acidobacteriota bacterium
ATGCGCGACAGTCCGAAATACGCGGATCGCCGAGCCGCCTGGGGCTTCAGCTTGATCTTCGACCCGCCCTTGAAGAGCTCGTTCGAGTCCGGGCGAAGCTCGAAGACGTCGAAACGAATCGAGGGCGAGCTCACTTCGCGCCGATCCACCGCTCGAACCACTCGAGGTTGCGCTCCATGATGATCTTTTCCATGCGCGGTTCGTAGTTGACGTGGCCGCCGCGCGGGTACACGTCCATCTCAACGGTCTTTCCCAGCTTCCGCAGAGCCCGGTAGAACTTCTCCGCCTGCTGCACCGGGACTCGCCGGTCGCTCTCGCCGTGCTGGATGAGGAGCGGGGTCTTCACCGCCTCCACGTGGGTTATGGGAGAGTACTTCCCGTAGAGAGCCGTCTCCTCCCACGGGAGGCCGAAGTACTCCTCGGTGACTTCGCCCGCGTCCGAGAGGTAATACAGGTCGGCGATGTCGCTGATGCTCGCCGCGGTCGACGCCGCCTTGAATCGATCGGTCTGGGTCACGATCCAGTTCGTCATGAAGCCTCCGTAAGAAGCTCCCATGACCCCCAACCGCTCGGGATCCGCGAGTCCTCGTTCGATCAAGTGGTCGACGCCGGCCATGATGTCGCGGAAATCCCCTTCACCCCAGGAGCGGACAATCTTGCGGAATCCCTCGAGTCCGTAGCCCGAGCCGCCGCGGGGCATCGGCATCAGGACCGCGATTCCCGCCGAGGCGAACGCTTCGACGGGATAAGGCTCGATCTGACCGGGCCGGTGCATGAACTGCGGAAACAGGCCCTGGGTGAAGCCGCCGATGGGTCCGCCGTGCACGTAGACGACGAGCGGGACGCGCGTTCCCGGAACCTGGCCGGAAGGCGTCACCAGCATTCCCCAGATCTCCATCCCGTCGAAGGATCGCCAGCTCAGAACCTCGAGCGGCCCGATGTCGAGATCCTCGAGCTCGGGGTTCAGGCGGGTGATCGTTCGCGTCGTCCCCGATCCCAGATCCATCGTCGCCAACTCTCCCGCATCCCGGGGTCCGACGGAGCGAAACGCGAGACGGCGCCCGTCCGCGCCCGAGCTCAGCGAAAAGGCCACGATGGCCCCCGACGTCACGACCTCCGTCTTTCCGTCCAGGTCGACGCGGAAGATCGGCTGTTCGAACATGTGCTCGCCGCCTCTCCCCGTGGCCTCGTTGGGGATGAAAAGAAGCGATCGCCCGTCGGGCTCCCAGAGAACCTCGCGCACCCAGGTATCGGAGCCGGTCAGAGGTCGAGGCTCGCCCCCCGCGGCGCTCACCAGATGCAGTCCCGGCGACGAGATCATTCGCGCGACGCCCCCGGTCGAAGTGAACGCGACGAAGCGTCCGTCGGGCGAGAAGCGCGGCTCGGAGTTCATCCCGTCACGGCCAACGAGAACCGCGGGCTCTCCGCCTTCCGTGGGGATAGTGAAGAGACGCGAGCGCCAGTTCTCCAGGTACTCCCCCGCCGCGGATGCGGAGTAGACCAGCAGCTTTCCGTCGGGAGACCAGTCGAAGCTCGATACGTAGTGCCCGGCGGGAGAAAGGAGGCGCGGCGCGCCCCGTTCGACGTCTTGCACGAAGAGCCGCGTCGGCCGGCCCGGTCGGCCGGCGCGCACCACGAACGTCTTCTCCGTCTTCTGGCGCGCCTCCTCCTCGGGCTCCGGCTCCGCCGCCAGGTAGGCGATCCGTGTCGAGTCCTTCGACCATTCGTAGCGCGCGACCCCCGTCGGCGACGACGTGACCGGCCACGGCTCCCCGCCCGCCGCCTCCATCGCCATGGCCTGCGGGAGCTCGGAGACGAACGCGAGAAACGACAGTCGCTTCCCGTCGGGAGACCATCGGAGCTCGGGGCGCGGGAGCGGGCGATTGAAGATTGGTGTGGGGTGAGTCAAACGCCTCGCTTCGCCGCCCGCCGAGGGGACGATGTAAAGCACGGCGACGTGCTCGTTCTTCTCGAGCGATGGATCCGAGACGACGTACGCGATCCGCTCGCCGTCCGGGGAAATGCGCGCGTCGACCAGGGTTCGGACGGCCATCAGGTCGGCGATGGTCGCGGGACGCGAGGAGGCCGATGCGGGAGCAAGGAGCAGCAGAAGGCCCAGAAGACTTCGAGCCATGGGATTTCCGAGAACGACGTTAGCCCAACGGGGATGCTCTTGCAATCCGGTATGATGCAGCGCGATGACGACGACTTACGCAATCGAGCTGGACATGGTGCAGACCCTGGCGCTTGCCGCGGTCGTGCTCTTCGTCGGATACGGCGTTCGCCAGCGCGTCCCTTTTCTGGACCGCTACAACATACCGGCGCCCGTCGTGGGCGGGTTCCTCTTCGCCGCGGCGGCGTTGGCGCTGCGCCTTTTGGGCGTACTCGCGTTCGAGTTCGACAGCACGTTCCAGACGCCCCTGATGATCGCGTTCTTCACGACCATCGGCCTGGGAGCGAGCCTTTCGCTGCTGAGAGTGGGAGGCCCGCAAGTGCTCGTGTTCTGGGTCCTTGCGTCCTCCCTTGCCGTTGCCCAGGACCTGGTAGGGGTCGGCCTCGCGAAGGTCCTCGGAGTGCATCCGTTCCTCGGCCTCATCGCGGGCTCGATCACGATGACCGGCGGCCACGGCACCGGCGCCGCTTTCGGCAAGCTGATGGAGGAGCAGTTCCAGTTCCCGGGTGCGGTGACGCTCGCGCTCGCGGCCGCCACCTTCGGCCTGGTGAGCGGGGGGCTGATCGGGGGACCCGTAGCCACCCGGCTCATCGAGAGCAAGAGGCCGCAACGGCGCACGAGCTTCGTTCCCGCGGAGGCGAAGCGCGCCGCGGCGGAGTACCAGTCGCTGGATCAGGAGATCGACGTCGAGCCGGCCGGCGAGGCCCCGACGGCCTATACCTTGATGAAGGTGCTGGCGATCACCCTGGTCGCGATGGGAGTCGGGGCGGAGCTCAGCCAGTGGATCGGCAAAGTCATCACCCTTCCCGCGTACATCGGCGCGATGATCGTCGCGGCCCTGCTGCGAAACCTGGACGACGGCCTGAAGCTCCTCCGTATCGAGCAGCGGGTCGTCGACGATATCGGCACCGTCGCGCTTTCTCTCTTTCTCGCCATGGCGCTCATGTCCCTGAAGCTCTGGGAGCTCCTGGATCTGGCCATTCCTCTCCTCGTCATTCTCTGCGCGCAGGTCGCGATGATGGCGGCCTTCGCCTACTGGGTGACTTTCCGATTCATGGGACGGGACTACGACGCAGCGGTCATGGCCGGCGGTCACTGCGGGTTCGGCCTTGGGGCGACTCCGAACGCGGTCGCCAACATGAAGTCCATCACCGAGCGTTTCGGCCCGGCTCCCCGCGCCTTTCTCGTCCTCCCCATGGTGGGCGCGTTCTTCATCGACTTCACGAACGGTCTCATCATCACCGCTTTCATCAACTTCGTGAAGTAGTTGCGCGGAAAGAAACAAATCAGGCCGCGGCCATTGCCCCGAAAGCCTCCCTCTCCCAGGATGGGGCGAGAAGGAGGATCCGATATGACAAGGTCCGTTCTGCTTCCATCCGTGCTTTTCGCCTTTCTTTCCCTGCCCGCCTCAGCCCAGGCACCGACGGTGATCGAGACCCGTCCCTGCAAGGAGTCGCCCGAGTACCGGGGCATGGATTTCTGGATCGGCGAGTGGGAGGTCGAGACCGCCCAGGGAAGGCCCGCCGGCAAGAGCAGGATCGAGCTCGTCCTCGACGGTTGCATCATCGTAGAGAACTGGACGGGACAAAACGGTTATGCCGGCAAGAGCTTCAACCTGTTCCACCGGGAATCGTCGAAGTGGGAGCAGATCTGGGTGGACAATCAGGGCCAGGTGACCCGCTACGAGGGCGAGGCGAAGGACGGCAACATCTACTATCGGACCGAGGGCGTCGGGCCCGACGGGAAGAAAACCTTGAACAAGATGACGTTCTTCCCGAAGGGGACCGACCAGGTGCGCCAGTTCGGAGAGACGTCCGCGGACGGCGGAGCGACCTGGACCCCCGAGTACGACCTCCTGTACAAGCGCAAGAAGTAAAGTAGCGGCTCGCTTCGAACCTCTGCTAGGCTCCCGCTCGACTATGGAGCGGGAGAGCCGCCTGCGCTTCGCGGTGTTCGCGCTCGCCGGAACGGCGTTCTTTCTCTCGTTCTTCCATAGGGTCGCCCCGGCCGCGATCTCCCGGGAGCTGACGCGGGATTTCCGTCTCACGAGCGCGGCCCTGGGAACGCTCTCCGCCACCTACTTCTACGTCTACGCGGTAATGCAGCTTCCGACCGGAGTCCTCGTCGACACACTGGGGCCCCGGCGGGTGCTCACCGCCGGGGGCCTCGTGTCGGGAGGCGGCTCTCTCCTCATGGCCCTCGCGGAAACCTTCGGAACCGCGGCCCTCGGACGGACTCTCGTCGGCCTCGGGGTCTCGGTCGCGTTCGTCTCGACACTGAAGCTGAACTCCGTCTGGTTCGACGAGCGTCGCTTCGCGACGGTGACGGGAATCTCGACCGTTCTGGGCACGTCGGGGGCCGTGGCCGCGGCGGCGCCGCTCGCGTGGCTGGTCACCCGGGTCTCGTGGCGAAGCGTCTTTGTCGCCATCGGACTGCTGTCGCTCGCCGTCGCCGCGATCATCGGGCTCGTCGTCCGCGACCGGCCGGATGCGGCGCCGGGAACGACGGTGGTGAGCGCGCACCCACGCTGGACGCGGGCGCTTTCGAGCGTGCTCAAAACTCCGGGAACCTGGCCCGGCTTCTGGGTCAACCTGGGGATGGCGGGGACCTACCTCTCGTTCGCGGGCCTCTGGGCCGTCCCCTATCTCGTCACGGTTCACGGGATGACGTCTATCGAAGCCTCCCGGCATACGAGCCTGATGGTGGTGGCGCTCGCCGCCGCGGGAGCGGCGCTCACCGCGTTCTCCGATCGCGTCGAGCTCCGCCGTCCGTTCGTGATCGTGAGTGCTCTCGTCTACTTCGCCTGCTGGCCCCTGTGGCTCACCCGATTCGCTTCGATACCCGGCATGAGCTACGCGATCTGCGTTGCCCTCGGCGTCTCGGCATCGGGCTTCTTCCTGAGCTGGGTCACCGCGAAGGAGGTCAACCCTCCTCGCTTCTCGGGCATCGCCGTGAGTCTCGTGAACAGCGGCGGGTTCCTCGCCGTGGGCATCCTCCTGCCGACCATCGGCTGGCTTCTCGATCGTTCGGACGACCAGGAGGGAGCGTTCCGGCTCGGCATCCTGACGCTCGCGGGGGTGTCGTTGCTGGCCGTCCTCGGCTCGTTCTTCGTTCCCGAGACCCGCTGCCGGAACATCTGGAAGGGAGAGGCCGCATGAAACGCACCCGGTTCCACGGATCGATCACTCCGCTGCCGACGCCGTTCGCCGAGAACGGCGCCAGAGTCGACACCGCCGCCATCCGGCGCCTGGTGGAGTTCCAGATCGCGAACGGCTCCCACGGCCTCGGCTCGACGGGCACCACGGGCGAGCCGACGTCGCTCTCGCTCGACGAGCGGAAGCTCGTCATCCGAACCGTAATCGAGGCCGCCTCGGGCCGCCTCCCC
>DAISKN010000500.1:0-5554 GCA_036820975.1 Acidobacteriota bacterium
TTCTGCGCGACGGCACGTTCATGCTGACCTACGGCGACGGTCTCAGCGATCTGGATCTCGGCAAGCTCCTGGCCTTCCACCGCGCCCACGGCAAGCTGGCCACGGTAACGGCGGTGCGCCCGCCCGCGCGCTTCGGCGAGCTCCGGTTCGAGGGCGACCTCGTCAAGAGCTTCTCGGAGAAGCCCCAGCTCGGTGAAGGCTGGATCAACGGAGGGTTCTTCGTGCTCGAGCCGGCCGTTCTGGATCTCATCCCCGGCGACGTGCACTGGGAACGCGAGCCGCTCGAGCGCCTCGCAGCGGCGGGACAGCTCATGGCGTTCAAGCACGAGAGCTTCTGGCAGTGCATGGACACGCTGCGAGAGAAGCGCCTGCTGGACTCCCTCTGGACCGGCGGCCGCGCTCCCTGGAAAGTCTGGGCGTGATCGGATTCCGGTGTAAGAAGGGGGATGGGGCGATATGGAGATAAGGGGATAAGAAATCGTCCCCCCTATCCCCCCATCCCCACATCCCCCTTCTTACACTCTTCCCTGTGCTGAGCGAGAACGCGGTCGTAGATCGCCTCGAGACGATCGGCCGCTGCTTCGGGATCGAACCTCCGGGTCGCGGACTCCCTGGCAGCGGCGGAAAGACTCTTTCGTCGCGGGGCGTCGTTCATCGCCTGCAGCACGGCGCGCGCCAGGGCGGCATGGTCTCCCGGAGGCACGAGGAAGCCGTCGACTCCGTCCCGGAGGATCTCGGGAACCGGTCCCACGGCCGAGGCGACGCACACGCAACCCGAGGCCATGGCCTCGATCAACGCCAGTCCCAGGCCCTCGAAGAGGGAAGGAAACACGAACAGGTCGCACGCGCGCAGCAGGTCGGGAATGTCGCGCCGGGGACCGAGGAAGTGCACGTGCCCGGCGACGCCGCGCTCCGTCGATCGGCGGCGCGAAGCATCGAGCCATTCCCGATGATCCTGCGCGCCCACCGACAGCAGATGGGCGTGGGGGTGCGCCTCGAGGATCTCCGGCAGGGCGTCGATCGCGTGCTGGAGTCCCTTCTGGGGACTCAGGCGCGCGACGTTCAGGAGCAGGAGAGCGTCCGAAGAGAGTCCGAGCTCGTGAAGAAGCGACTGTCGATCGCGCTCCGCGGGCCGCCGAAGCTCGTCGAGGTCGACGGGGTTCTCCACCACGTCGATGCGCTCGAGGGGAAGTCCGAGGTGAGCATGCGCGCTCTGGCGCACGCTCTCGCTCACGGCGATCATGCGGGTGCAACCCAGGCTCGCGGTGCCGCGATCGAGAGCGAGAAAGATGCGGCGCTTGGCCTGGTGCCCCTGGCGTCCGGCTTTCCAGACGGCCGGCTCGTAGTCCGGGTTGTGAATGGAGCTCACGACGGGAATACCCGCGAGACGCCCGGCGAGCCTGCCGACGACGTTGGCCTCCCAGAGGTGCGTGTGGACCAGGGAGACGCCGCGCCGGGACAGGAGCTTCCGCAGCCGGCCCACCGCTCGCGGGAGATCGCGCCGGGTCCGTACCCCCAGAGTCTCGACGGGCACGCCGAGGGCCTCTATCGGCGCGCGCCAATGATCCGGGGAACCGCGGAGGGTGACGACGGAGCTCCGGAAACGCGCGCGGTCCAGGTGCTTGAGGTTGGTGTGGAGAAGACGTTCGGCGCCGCCCGAGCCCAGGGTCTCGATCACGTGCAGGAGCTCGAGCATGGACTACCGGCGCTCGCGCTGGCGAAGGACACGGGCGGGGATCCCGGCGGCGACCGCGAGGGGCGGGATGTCGCCGCGCACGACGGCGTTGGCGCCAATCACCGAGCCGTCGCCGATGGTCGAGCCCGCGGTCACCACCGAGTGCGCCCCCAGCCAGACGTCCGAGCCGATGTCGATGGGCCGGACGTCGTGACCCTGCTCGCGGATCGGGCGGGACGGATCGTCGAAGCGGTGATCGGCGTCGCGGATCACCACGAAGGCGGCGATGAGCGCGTCCCGGCCGATGGCGACGCTCTCGAGCGCCACGATCTGCGACCCGCGCCCGACGAAGCCGTCGCGGCCGATGACTACCGAGCCCCCCTCGGCATGAATGAGCACGTCGCGCTCGATCGAAACGCCGTCCTCGATGGTGATCGTGCCGCCGGAGGTGACCCGAAGCTCGGCGCGCCATCCGACGTCGACGCGCCTCCCCAGGCGAATTCCCGGCTCGAAAAGCGGCAGCAGGAACCTCAGGAGCGACCGCCGCAGCGCCCGCACGAGGAGGGCCAGGCCGAGGCGCATTTTTCTCAGCACGCTAGCGGACCTCGATGTCGGGTCGCTCCACGTATCCCGGCCCGGAGCGGCCGCGCAGGCGATCGCCGACGCGGTTGAGGAGACCGCGAGCCGATCGCGGGAGGCAGGCGATCGCGCGGCCGGCCAGGATGCGCGGGTGGAAGCGCTGCCCCGGGTGGACGGCGACCGATCGCCGATAGCATTCGCGCGCCCAGGGGATGTCCCCCACCACCCGCACCCCCTGCCAGCCCGCGTCGCGGAGGATACGCGAGCGGAAGACCGCGACGTGCGGACGCGCGCGGGGCGGCAAATCGGGATGGAGCTCGAGCCGGTCGAGAACGGTCATCAAACGATCGAGGTTCGCGGGGATCGCCTTTCCGATGTTGGTGTCGTGCTCACGCATCACCACCAGCGGCTCGTCGAGGAAGAAGAACTTGAAGGTCATCGCGAGCCGCAGGTTTATGCTCTCTCCTTCGACGAAAAGGTCCTCCTGGAAAGGATACCGTTCGAAGCAGACCCGCCGCATCAGAGGCGAGATGGGATTGACGAAGCCTTCGGCGTGTCGGAGGAGCAGCGCCTCCAGCACGTCGCCCGAGACGTTCAGGCTCGAGTCGAGCGTGGTTCTTCCGGTGCGGACGTGAAGCCTGTATCCGGGCGAGTACACGACACCGTAGTCGGGCCCGAGCCGCGAGAAGCAGTCGACTTGACGCTCCAGCTTTTCGGGCAGGTAGTAGTCGTCGGAGTAGAGGAGGGAGATCAGCTCCCCCCTCGACGCGGCGATGCCCTGATTGAGGCGACGGGTGACCGGTTGATTTTCGTCGTGCAGGAGCCACCGGATGCGCGGGTCGCCGCGGTAGGGGGCGAGACGGCTCCGCGTGTCATCGCTCGAGCCGTTGTCCACGACCACGAGCTCCCAGCTCGAATAGGTCTGTCCGAGGACGCTCTCGACCGCGTGGGCGACGTACGGTCCCTGGTTGTAGGAGCACAGAACCACGGATACCAGCGGCGTCGTCAAGGGACCGCGCCCTCTCGAGCTTCGGCGAGGGGGCGCCGGAGCGCGCGGACGAGCGCCGCGAGTCCCGCGCACAAAACCGCCGCGTCCACGGGCCAGAGTCCGAGCCCGGAAAGCAGGCACGCCCCCAGAGTTCCCCCAAGGACGAGGACCGAGAGCCGCAGGCTGCCGGCGTCGAGCATGCGCCCTCCGAACGCTCGCAGGGCGACAACGGTATAGACGAATCCGGAGATCCAGTAGCTGGCGGCGTAGGCCCAGGCCGCGGCCGCGAGTGAGCCCGACTGGGAGACGACCAGGCTCGTCCCTCCGAAATAAGCGGCGGCCCAGATCAGGTCGAGGCCGAAGAAGAGCCGATACCGGGCATGGTGCAGATAGAACATGGCGTAGGACCAGACGAATGCCTGACCCACGAGCGCGAGGCTGAACGGAGGCAGGATCGCGACGGCGCTGTCGAACCGGCCGCTGAAAAAGAGCGGGATCAGAAGCGGGGCTCCGGTGGTGGCGACGAGAGCCGCGGCGGACGCGAGGATCAGGTTCACCCTCAGCACGCGGTTCACGGCGCGCGCCTTGTCCTCCTCGTTCTCCATCCGGCCCAGCGAAGGCAGGACGAAGCTCCTGGCAGAGGCCACGATCACCATGAGCGCCGTGTCGAAGAGCGTCATGGCGGCGTTGTAGGCGCCGAGCCCGGAAAGCGCGAACCGCCCGTGAATCAGAGACTGAACCGACACGACGGCGGTCATCATGACCAGGGGATGGAGCAACAGAAACGCGGATCGGCGGAGCATCGACCAGAGCGCCCGGAACCTGGAGGCGAGGTGCACCCGCATCCAGGAGGATCCGAAGGTGCGAAGCACATAGAACGTCGCGAGCGCCCCTCCCGCGAGACTCCCCGAGCCGACGTTGAGCGCGAGTCCGAGGGTCCCGAGCCGAAGGAGGGGATGGATGGCCAGAAGGGTCACCAAGGCCGCGACCACGCCCACGAGAGCGACCTTCCGTACCTCGACCCGGCCGCCGAGGACGGCGGTCATCACTTGAAGGAAGAGGTTGGCGCCGGCCATGGCGAGGACGACCCGGACTTCCCAGACCTGGCCCGCGGTCGCCGAATCTCCGAAGAGGGAGCGCGCGAGCCAGCCCGCCGCCACGAGAGCGAGCCCGCCGATCGAAATCCACTGCAACGTCACCGCGAGGAACGCGGCTCCGACGGTCTCCGACGTCGTCCTTTCGTCCTTCGAAGTCGAGAGGCGATGCACCAGCGTGGTGTCGAGTCCCAGGAGGAGAGAACGGCTCGAGAGCGCTCCCAGATAACGGTAGAGGCCCAGGAGAGCGATTCCCGCGGGCCCTGCCGAAACGGCGATGATTTTGGTCGTGGCGACGCCGAGCGCGACCGTAAGGAGAGAAGCCGAGCTGCTCAGGCTCACGGCGGCCAGAAGGCGGCGGGCTCCGATCGCGTCTTCCGGCGCTTCCGCGCCCGGCAGGAGCGCTTCTCGATGCTCTATCGCGTTCACCGTTTCTTGATCACCCTGGCCGGGCTGCCGGCGACCACGCTGTAGGGCGGCACGTCCTCGGTGACCACGCTGTTGGCCGCGATCACCGCGCCATCGCCGATGGTGACGCCGCGAAGGATGAAGCTTCCGGCGCCCACCCAGACGTCGTTTCCCACGATGACCGGCTTCACTCGCAGGCCCTGCCGGGGAATGGGCACGTCGGGGTCGGTGAACTCGTGATCGACGTCCAGGACGTAGCAGAAGGCGGCGAGCATGCAGTCGTTTCCGATCTGGATGCGCTCGCGGCTCACGAGGACCGAGTTGTGCCCGATGGTGCTCCGGTCTCCGATGTGGACCTCGCCCACGCCGGAGAGGATGACGTCGTCGAAGAGCGCGGAGTGGCTGCCGATGAAGACGCGCAAGGGTCCGAAGAAGCGCACCCGCGCCCCCATGGCGACGTGAGTCCCGAAGCGATCGAAGTGGTGAAAGCGCAGAAAGAACCTCAGGAGCCGCCGGTGCTCCTCGAGGCTTCCGGAGATGGGACGGAAGGTGGATCGAAAGAGCGCCCCCGCCGTAGCGTTGAGCACCCTGAGGACGCGGTCGGAGACGAACCAGAAGAGCCGCTTCAAGGGCTGGCTCTTCTTTGCGAACGCCACCAGCCGACGGCATGGGCCAGACCCGACGTGAGGTCGTAACCGGGGACGAAGCCGACCTCGTTGCGAAGCCTCTCGGTGTTCGCCACCAGGAACGAGGGGTCCCCCGGAGGCGAGGGGCGGACGCCGAACCGCAGGAGCTCTGGCCGTCCGAGGA